>CAZYNA010000033.1:0-28411 GCA_964648775.1 uncultured Proteiniphilum sp.
CATGATTTACTGATCTTGGCATAATGTTACTTGTTTTGAATGATAGCGTTCCCTCTTACGGGACTCTTTGGTGCATATACATCCTGTTAATAAATCTCTTTTTTGGAAACTCGTTTTGCTTATTTATTTAAGAGCCAACAGTTTTTTAATGTTGTTCTCATCTGCTTTGTGAACAAGACCTGAATGCGTAAGATTTCTCTTTTGCTTTTTAGTCTTCTTCGTTAAGATGTGACTCTTGTAAGCATGCTTCCTTTTGATTTTTCCTGTTCCGGTAAGGGCGAACCTCTTTTTGGCACCGGAATTAGTCTTCATTTTTGGCATTTTGCTGAAATTGAATTTGTAATTAATATGTCTTACATTCCCTATGTGGAAACTGTAAAAAGTTTGCAAAAGTAATGATTATTTTCTCGATAAACAAGTCATTAGGAGTTTTTTATCAAAACAGAACCTTAACCGAGGATATTATTACCGCAGTTACTAAAGAATGTTTATAAAGAATGATAGTTTTGTGATAATGTGGATGTTCTGATATTAATCCTCCTTGTCCACACTATCCTTTTTAGAATTTGGCGCTCCTTTTTTGGGTGACAACATTATTGACATACGTTTACCTTCCATTATTGGGAGATGCTCTACTTTAGCATAATCTTCGAGGTCGTTAGCAAATCTAAGTAACAGTACCTCACCCTGCTCTTTAAATAAAATTGATCGTCCCCTGAAGAATACAAAAGCTTTTACTTTTGAACCGTCACTCAGGAAACTCTTAGCATGTTTTAGCTTAAAGTTATAATCATGATCGTCGGTTTGCGGACCAAACCTTATCTCTTTTACAGTTACCTTAACAGCTTTTGCTTTCTGCTCTTTTTGTTTCTTTTTTTGCTGATAAACAAATTTCTGATAGTCGATAATCCTGCAAACAGGAGGTTTAGCCATAGGAGCAATTTCTACCAGATCCAGTTCCTGTTCGTCAGCAATTCTCATTGCCTCTCTGGTAGAGTAAATTCCTTCAGTTACATTGTCGCCTACTAATCGTACTTCCGGTACACGTATGCGTTCATTAATTCGATGCTGTTCTTTTGAGTTTTTTCTCATTCAGATACTATTAGTTTTCTCTTTTATTAATTTATTATTTAAAATAAGTTATATAATTATTATTTTAATCCGGAGATTCCGGAATTCATCATCTCTTCCACTTCTTGTGTAACAGACTCTGCAAATGTACTCAATTTTACGGAACCTCTATCCTCGCCACCCTGTTTTCTAACTGAAACCTCTTCATTTTCTGCTTCTTTCTCACCAACTATGAGTAAGTAAGGAATTCTTTTCAGTTCATTATCGCGTATTTTGCGACCAACTTTTTCGTTTCTGTCATCAACTTCGGTACGAATATCTAACATTTTCAATTCTTTTGCCACATTATGAGCATAATCATTGAATTTTTCACTCACCGGCAACACTACCACTTGTGTAGGTGCAAGCCATAAGGGGAATTTTCCGGCTGTATGCTCTATCAGAAGGGCTACAAATCTCTCCATTGAGCCGAATGGAGCTCTGTGAATCATTACCGGTCGGTGCTTATGATTATCTGTTCCGGTATATTCAAGTTCAAAACGCTCGGGAAGGTTATAATCTACCTGAATAGTTCCGAGTTGCCAGCGGCGACCAAGTGCATCCTTAACCATGAAGTCAAGTTTTGGTCCGTAAAATGCGGCTTCACCCAGTTCTACTCTTGTCTTTAATCCTTTCTCCTCACAAGCTTCAATAATAGCTCTTTCAGCCTTATCCCAGTTTTCATCAGAACCGATATACTTATCCTTATCTTCAGGATCACGCAGTGAAATCTGTGCTTCAAAGTCGTGGAAGTCCAATGCATTAAAGATAATAAAAATAATATCAACTACCTTAAGAAACTCATCCTTAACCTGATCCGGTGTACAGAATATATGTGCATCATCCTGAGTGAAACCTCTCACGCGGGTTAGTCCATGTAGCTCACCACTCTTCTCATACCGGTATACAGTGCCGAATTCAGCCAGCCTTAAAGGCAGTTCTTTATATGATCTTGGAAATGCTTTGTATATTTCGCAGTGATGAGGACAGTTCATTGGTTTAAGCAGGAACTCTTCGCCCTCCTCAGGAGTTTTAATTGGTTTAAAGGAATCCTCTCCATATTTAGCATAATGTCCTGACGTAACATACAATTGCTTATGTCCGATATGCGGAGTAATAACCTGTTGATAATCGAATTGCAGCTGTATCTTTTTAAGAAAATCCTCGAGGCGCAATCTAAGCTGAGTGCCTTTTGGCAACCATAATGGCAATCCTGAACCAACTACCTGAGAAAATGTAAACAGCTGCAGCTCTTTTCCAATTTTTCTGTGATCACGTTTTTTCGCCTCTTCAAGCATCACAAGATACTCATCAAGCATTTTCTTTTTTGGAAATGTTATTCCGTAAAGGCGTGTCAACTGAGGCAAATCTTCTTTTCCGCGCCAATATGCACCTGCGGAAGATAACACTTTTACTGCACGGATATATGAGGTATTTGGCAAGTGCGGACCGCGGCATAAGTCTGTAAAGCTACCCTGAGTGTATGTGGTTATTGTACCATCTTCAAGTTCGTTTATCAGCTCAACTTTATAGTTTTCGTTTCGGTCGGAGAACATCTTCAGAGCATCATCTTTAGAAATACTTTCGCGTTGAATGTCCTCTTTGGCAGCAATAAGCTCCATCATCTTCTTCTCTATACGGGGGAAGTCGGCTTCTTTGATTGTTACCCCTTCACCAGGGTCAACATCATAATAGAATCCGTTTTCAATAGCTGGTCCGATCCCAAACTTTATCCCGGGATACAGCTCTTGCAAAGCTTCAGCCATAAGGTGAGCAGATGAGTGCCAATATGCATGTTTACCTTCATCATCTTCCCATTTCAACAGATTCACCTCAGCATCAGACTCCAACGGACGTGTTAAATCCCAAGTTTCACCATTAACACTAATTGCAAGTGCCTCCTGTGCTAACCGTCTGCTTATACTTTCTGCTATTTCTAATCCTGTAATTCCTTTTTCATATTCTCTTATTGAAGAATCAGGAAATGTAATTTTTATCATTCTAAGTTATACTTATAATTCTTTTTTCTTTTATGAATGCAAATGTAGTGATTTTGTGGATGATGGTATACTTTTTTGTTGATAAAAATATTACTGCATCCTCTTTATTATGCTGTATGATTGAACAATTCCCAACTCACCGGCTTGACGAAGATCATCAAGTCCGCTTTGAGTTTCACCAATTGAAAGCTTTGCAATTCCTCTGTTGAAATATGCCTCCGCAAACTGAGGTTCGAGTTCAATAGCCTTGCTGTAATCTACTATTGCAGCGCGGTAGTCTTTCTCTAAAACGTATATTTCTGCCCGATTATAATAGGCATATATAAACCCGGGGTTGATACGAATTACCTCATTATACTCTTTCAGTATGGCATCATACTGTATTGATCTTACCGACACTTCAGCCTTGGCATCGAGGTCTGTGCTTAATCCTGAGAAGGATGGAGACGGGTTTTGATATGAATCGTATTCTATCTGTTTTGTACGAATTACGGCACGAGCAAAGTATGCAACCAGGAGATCAGGGTTTAGATCAATTGCTTTATTCATATCATTAAGTGCACTTTCATAATCCTGAACCAACATGAAATCAATTCCTCTTCCAAAATAGTATGAAATATTTTCAGGCTCTTTATCTATCCTTCCTGAGTAGTCTTCTATCGATTTAAAATGCGTCTGTATCTGTATTTCGTTGAGCGGAGCCTCATTATTTGTAGTTTTAAGAATCCAGTATAAATTTAAATCATTATTCGCCTTTTCTATTACATCAGAGTAATAAACCGGTCGCCGCACCTCATAATCCTGCTCATAGTATGTTAGTACAAACTTAGGCTCAAGCTCAACCGGAGCATTTATATTCTGCACTCTGCCCCTGCTCTGACGTTGATATTTCGACTTCTGAGAACTTTCTTCATTAGCAGTTATGAGTAAGTTGAATTTGTCTATATCACGGTCTTCCTGATCACGTGTTTCTCTCTCAACTTCTCGGTCTGATGCCGAAGCCGTAAGCTCTGAAGAGGGAATTCTATGAGCGTTTGCCTCTAAATTACGTGCTCTGTTATAATCCCTTTCAGCGCCTGCAAGATCATTTAGATCCCTTTTAAGCTGCGACCTCATATAGTATCCTGAAAAGAATTCGGGGTGAGCTTCCAGAACTATATTCATGTCCTCCATAGAACCCGCAAGATCACCTATCTCATTGTTTAACATTGCACGGTTTAGATATGCAATGGTATTATCAGGTTCCAACTCAATAACCTTATCGAAGTCTCTGATAGCCCTGTTATTGTCGGCCACCTGCGCTCGAAGCAGCCCCCTGTTGAATCTGGCAATAAGATTGTTCTCATCCATCTCAATTACACGATCATAATCGGCCATAGCACCTCGCAAATCGTTAAGATAATATTTTACCAGTCCCCTGTTTATATAATTACCATCAATGTAAGGATCGAGTCTGATTGCTTCATCAAGGTCGGCAAGCGCTTTATTGTACTCTTTTTGCTGAAAGTAGAGCAAACCCCTTGCAGAAAAAGAGTGCGAAGTATATGGGTCGACCTCAATCGCCTTATCCAGGTCGGTCATAGCTTTTGTAGTATCTTCCATCTCTATATACATCTGAGAACGGGCAAGGTACCCTGGTGTATAATCAGGGTATCGGTTAATAAGCACATCAAAAAACTTTTCAGCTACTTCATAATACTCAAGTTCTACATTAACAATTGCCATGTTCACAAGTGTTAATCTATCTTCGGGGTAAAACTCAAGACTACTCTGATAATCAGTTGCTGCAAGTTCATATTTCTCCTGATTTTGCCTTGCTGCACCCCTAAGCTGATATGCTGCAGTATAATATGGGTTACGGTCGAGGCAGCTTGTTGCATCCTCTTCTGCCCCCTTAAAATCGTCAAGCATAAACTTGGACAGTGCCCTGAAATAATAAGGCTCAGCAAGATATGACTTTGCAGAAATAACACGGTTAAAGTATTGAATTGCCAGAACATAGTCCTCAAAATAGAGTGCATTTTTACCAATAATCATAGCCCGGTCTGTGTTAACCTGAGCAACTGACGATAATGATGCAAATATAATGAGTGCGCCTAGTATAGTTTTTTTCATATTAATTGCTTTGAATATGCTAATATATAGACTTTTGAGTGATTTTCTCTAAAAACGTTTAATTATTCTGCTGCCATGGGGCTCTTCCTGTATCGATATTCTTACTGTATTATCGGGTAATAAGGGCTCAATCAGCTCAGGCCACTCTATGAAACAGACTTTGCCACTATAAAGATAATCCTCGTATCCAAAATCATATACCTCTTCTAACTTATTTATTCTGTAGAAGTCGAAATGAAAGACCGGCTCTCCTTCACCATCTTTGTATTCGTTTATGATTGCGAAAGTGGGACTCGCCACAGTCTCTTTTACCCCCATCTCTTCGCATATTGCCTTTATAAGCGTAGTTTTGCCTGCTCCCATCGATCCGTAGAAGGCAAAGACTTTATTTCCCTCAAGATTATCCAGGAAAATTCTTGCGGCTTCTTTTATCTGACTAACATTTTTTATTTCAATCTCCATTTAAGTCTGTTTAGGAGTTAATTCTATAATAGGCACCATCATCTCTTCCATTGATATACCTCCATGTTGAAAACTATTTGAGTAATAGCCCGAATAGCTATTATAGTTGTTGTGATAAACAAAGAAGTCGTGATTTTGTGCAAAGATATATCTTGTACTTAAATTTCGTGAAGGTAAACCGAAATTTTCGGGATGAATTATATCAAATACCTTTTTCGGGTCATATGCAAGACTCTTTCCAAACTTGTATCTCAAGTTTTTACCAGTTTCAATATCTCCCTTAACCTTAATACCATTTCTCACTCTTATTGAACCATGATCTGAGGTTATAATAACCCTGTATCCTTTTTCGGCAATCATTTTAAGAAGAGTTGAAATTGGTGAGTGCTGAAACCACGCTCTTGTAACTGACCGATAAGCAGCTTCATCTGAGGTGAGTTCACGCAACATTTCAGACTCAGTTCTTGTGTGCGATAGGGAGTCGATAAAATTGAAGACAAGCACATTCAGATCTTTTTTTTCTAACTCAGAAAACCGTTCTATTATTTTTCGTCCTTCGCTGTTTGAATTTATTTTATGATATGAAAATGAGTCTTTTCTGCCGGAACTTAACAGTTGATTATGAATAAGAGTCTCTTCAAAGTTGTTTTTCCCCTCATCTTCATCCTCTTCCACCCACATTTCGGGGTATTTTTCTTTTATATGCACGGGCATTAAGCCTGAAAAAACACTGTTTCTTGAGTAAGGAGTTACAGTGGGTAGAATACTTATATAGATATCTTCATGATATTCATAATATTCGTTCAGATCTTCTTTCACCCCTTCCCACTGATCTAACCGGAAGTTGTCTATCAATATAAAAAAGAGCTTGTTTACGCTGTCTAAAACCGGATAAACATGATACTTGAAAACACCGGGACTTAATACCACCTGATCATTTTTAAGCCACTCTCTATAATTGTTTCTCACAAATCTGGCAAACGAGATGTTTGCTTCCGATTTTTGGATTTTTGCGAGATCATATAAAGAATTGCCTGTTCGCTCAAGCTCAAGCTCCCAATAAATCAAATCTCTATAAATATTTTTCCAGTCATCTACAGAATTACTTTGAGATATATTCTCACTTATATGATTGTAAGCATCTCTGTAGTCAACTGTAGCTGTTTGAGAGACAAGATATCTTTTATCGAGTATTTTTTTAATAGTAAGCAATACCTGGTTCGGGTTGACCGGTTTAATAAGATAGTCTGCAATTTTTTTTCCAATTGCCTGATTCATTATCCCTTCATCTTCACTCTTGGTAATCATTACTACCGGCGTGCGAGGGTTAATTTCATATAATTGAGTTAATGTTTCCAGTCCGGATAAGCCCGGCATATTTTCATCGAGAAAGACAATATCATATGCACCCGAACGGTACAAACTTAATGCATCTCTGCCATTGCTTGCACAGTCGGTTAAATACCCTTTCTCTTCCAAAAAAAGGATATGGGGTTTAAGAAAATCTATTTCATCATCAACCCACAAGAAGTGCGCCTTACTCATCATTGGGCAAAAATATGCATTTCCAGTCTATAACACAATCTTTTTCCGAAGAATAGGAGCCATTTTCCTTTATTGCAATATATTAGAATTACATTATTTTATTCTTTTTTGTTGATATTAATTGTATTTTTGTATTAATCATGAAATTAATCTTCAGATGAAATATTTACACTAAAAACATAAAATTTAAAACAGATGAGAAAAACTAACTTATCAGCATTTTTTGCAGTATTACTGCTCTTAGCTTATGGATGTTCACAAAAATCGGAGACAATTTTTAATGGCAAAGACCTGATTAACTGGAGCTTTGTTTTGGAAGACAGTAGTATTCCTGCAGAGGAGGTTTATTTTGTTGAAAATGGAGTGATACATGTTAAAGGTGAGCCTCTTGGCTACATGTATACAAAAAAGAAGTACACCGACTACACGCTTGAGCTTGAATATCGTTGGGCTGAGGGTGAAAGCAATAGCGGTGTTTTCATTCTTATTGAAGATACGGCGAATCCATTCCCAAAAGGAATTGAATGCCAGCTCTTTGCGGGGAGTGCAGGTGACTTTGTTTTGCTGAACGGTTCTGACCTGAATGAATATGTTCTCCCTGAAGGGGTAACAGAGCGTCCTGAATTCCCGGTGATTCAGAAGAAAAATCCCTCAAACGAAAAGCCTGCAGGTGAGTGGAATAAAGTTAAGATTGTAGTTGAACAGGGCGAAATAACTGTTTACATCAACGATGCTCTTCAAAACAGAGCAACCAGCAATGTAATTGAAGGACATATAGGTTTACAGAGTGAAGGCAAAGAGATTCAATTCAGAAATCTTGTAATAAGCTAAATAATTTTCAGATTAGATTAGACTGGACTTTCAAAACAAATAATAAAAATAAGACAATGACTATTTCACCAAATGCGAAAAAGTATATCGAGCAAGAAGATAAATATGGTGCACATAATTATCAACCCCTACCGGTTGTTTTAGCAAAAGGTGAGGGTATTTATGTATGGGATGTTGACGGAAAGAAGTATTATGATTTTCTTTCCGCATACTCTGCCGTTAATCAGGGACATTGCCATCCTAAAATTGTAGATGCACTAAAGGAGCAGGCAGAGACATTATGTTTAACCTCACGTGCATTTTACAATGATGCTTTAGGTCCTTATGAGAAGTTCATTCACGGTTACTTCGGATATGATAAGGTTCTGCCTATGAACACCGGTGCAGAGGCTGTGGAGACATCGCTGAAGCTGGCACGTAAATGGGGTTATCTAAAAAAAGGAATCCCTGAAAATGAAGCAATTATTGTAGCGTGCGAAGGCAATTTTCATGGGAGAACAATCACAATCGTATCGATATCAACAGATCCTGATGCCAGGGCAGATTACGGACCTTACACTCCCGGGATAGAGATTATTCCATATAATGACATATCGGCACTTGAAACGATTCTTCAGAAGAAAGGCAATAGAATTGCAGGTTTTTTAGTTGAACCTATTCAAGGAGAAGCGGGAGTTTTTGTTCCTGATGATGGGTATCTGAAGTCATGCAAAGACCTTTGCGAGAAACACAATGTGCTGTTTATTGCTGATGAAGTGCAGACAGGGATTGCTCGTACAGGAAGAATGCTTTGCTGCGAGCATGAGGTTGTTCGCCCCGATATAGTTGTACTTGGAAAAGCTATATCCGGTGGGGTGCTTCCCGTATCAGCTGTTTTGGCGGATGATGATATTATGCTAACAATTAAGCCGGGTCAGCATGGTTCTACCTTTGGTGGCTTCCCGCTTGCATGTAAAGTTGCCACTGCTGCACTTGAGGTTGTAAGGGATGAAAACCTTGCAGAAAACGCTGACAAATTAGGTGTCATTTTCAGGGACGAACTAAATAAGGTTGAAAGCCCATTTATAAAAACGGTAAGAGGTAAAGGCCTGTTAAATGCTGTTGTTATTGAATCATATAACGGCAAAGAGGCTTGGGATGTGTGTATTAAGCTGGCTGAAAACGGACTGCTGGCAAAGCCAACTCACGGGCATATAATCAGGTTTGCTCCGCCTCTTACAATAACTGAAAATGAGTTGAGAGAGGCAATAGAAATTATTGCTAAAACTCTCAAATCAATGGAGTAACAGATGTGCTCTTCAACGGAGCCGGGTAACAGACCTTTCATAAACAACAGATTATGCAAACAACATCAAAAATACTTATGATTCGTCCTGCTAACTTCTCTTTTAATGAAGAGACTGCAGCGAACAATTTCTTTCAGCAGAAGCCCGACTCAGGTTCAGGGGCAGCTACACAGTCTGAAGTTTCGGAAAAAGCATTAAGTGAGTTTGATGCATTCGTAAAACTTCTTCAGCGAAATGACGTAGATGTAACTGTTGTTCAGGACACTCCGGATCCTTACACACCCGATTCAATATTTCCTAATAACTGGTTTTCATCTCACTTCTCGGGAGAGTTAGTACTTTATCCGATGTATGCGGAGAACCGGCGTTTGGAAAGAAAAGCACACGTAATAAACCTGTTAAAGAGAGAGAAAAATCACCGTAAGGTAATTGATTTAACTGCATGGGAGAATGAAGGAGAGTTTCTTGAAGGTACCGGCAGTATGGTTTTAGACAGGAGAAAACGATTAGCTTATTGTTGCCGTTCACCTCGTACTTCTGAGAAGGTGCTAGCCGACTTTTGCTCTAAAATGAATTACAGACCTGTTATTTTTGACTCACTCGACAAGGATGGAAATCAGATATATCATACAAATGTTATGATGGCAATTGGTATGCAGGTAGCAGTAATTTGTCTGGAATCGATTAAGGATGATAATGAACGCAACAAAGTTACCAGTCATCTTACAGCTTCAGGGAAAATTATTGTTGATATCTCATTGGATCAGGTATCAAAGTTTGCCGGAAACATGCTTGAAGTCAGAAGCAGAAACGGTAGTCCTTTAATGGTTATGTCTTCAAGTGCGTACAACTTCCTTACCTTCGGACAAGAGAATATAATCTCTACTTACAATAAAATTATTTCAACAGATTTAACTATTATAGAAACAAATGGAGGTGGATCGGCACGCTGTATGATAGCTGAACTATTTCAGTAAGATTTTGTTATTTAATTCAACAAAACAACACTGTTTATATTAATTTTAGTTTCTTTGCATTATTAAACTCAATCAATTAAATAAATCAAAACTATGTCATTTAAATCAGAACTGAAAGAATTTTTACTACGCGGTAATGTGGTAGATATGGCGGTGGGTATTGTTATTGGTGCTGCATTTGGCAAGATTGTTACCTCTTTTGTTAACGATATCCTTATGCCTCCAATTGCAATGCTGGTAGGAGACAGCAAGTTTGCAGAGCTTAATGTTGTTCTAAAACAGGCTGTTATGGAAGGCTCAGAGGTTGTTACACCTGCAATAACATTAAACTACGGAGCTTTTATTCAAGCTGTAGTTGACTTCGTAATAGTGGGTACAGCAATATTCCTTGTAATTAAAGGAATGAATCAGCTTAAACGTAAGAAAGTTGAAGAGCCGGCACCTGAAACACCACCCGAACCAACAAAAGAGGAGTTACTGCTTACTGAGATTCGTGATCTGTTGAAAACAAAGTAAACGGTAAAAACCTATATAGGTTTTTAATGATTTAGAATCATCCTGACTATCTCTGACAGGATGATTTTTTTGTATATCACATACATGTTACTGAACACAAATTCAAGATAATCAAATCTGCTATGATTTACCTTTAGCATGAAACCATGATTTAAACAAAAAACTTCTATTTATTTGTAACCGATTTGCAACTAATAAAGTCCTATATGCAAAGACAATAAATATTTACTTTTAATTTGTTTGATTATGAATGATATAACTGGATTAATTGCAATAATTTGTATTTTTGGACTCCCGCTAATAGTAGGATTAGTTCTTGGAATTCAATGGCTTAAAAACAGGAATGAGGAGCGGATGGGATTAATTAACCAAGGTATAATTCCGCCAAACACGCCACGGAAAAAGGGAAATCCAAACAGGATGGTTACTTTAAGAAATGGTATTACTTTGGTATCACTTGGAATTGGCATAATTGTGGGATTTCTATTTCTTGAGTTCGTGATTAAGGATGTGCCCAAAGGTTTATGGGTAATCGGATCGAGCATTGTACTATTTCTGGGCATTGGTTACCTGGTGTACTTTAAGGTTTCTAATAAATTTCCGCAGCTTGAAGAAAAAGAGGATTTAGATTCAGAATAACTCATTGTGATGAACGAGGGACAGCTAGTAAAACAAGTACTTTCAGGCAATACTTCTGCATTCGAATATTTTGTTGTAACTTATCAGGATATGGCTCTTAATATAGCATTTCGGATTTGCGGCAATATTCAGGATGCAGAAGATATTGTTCAGGAGAGTTATATGAAAGCGTACCGGAACCTCCATTCATTCCGCTCGGATAGCAAGTTCTCCACCTGGCTGTACAGAATTGTATATAATACATCTATAACATATACCAAATCACAGATGTGGCTAAACAGCGTAGAGACAAGTATCGAAAGCGCCGGTCAGTTAGAGCAAGACAAACAATACATAAAACTTGAAGATATTGAACGAGCTGAGATTGTTTCGGATATCATGCAAAAAATTCCGAAAGGAGATGCTCTGCTACTTACATTATATTATATGGAGGATAATTCCATTAAAGATATTGCAAAAATTACCGGACTGAACGAATCTAATGTAAAAGTGAAGCTGTTCAGAGCCAGGAAAATATTTAAAGAGTTATTGATAAGCCATTATCAGAATGAAGCTCAGGCCATATTAACGAGCTGACAGAGTAGTTTTAATAATGAAAATATATTTCAGATATGAGCAATAAAGATATTCACAATGAAGAAAAAGCGATGAGAGAAGCAATAAAGGAGTCGAAGCTAAAGGCATCTGAAAATTTAAAGTATCGCATTATAAATCAAATTGAAACAGAGGAGTCACTAAAACATAAGCAGATAGACCACCCAAACCGAATTAAAAGAGATTCATCAAATATACTTAAAGACTTTGGTTATTTATTTGGTACAATGTATGTGATTATTGCCTTAATCACTCTCTTCTTTTATATTACAGAAGGACAAGAGTCTCTTTACACCTCACAATACCTGAGTATAATTATTTTTGTTGCATCAATATTCAGTATATTATGGATGTTTTCACGACTGGATACATATTCAAAAAGAAAGCTTTCTAAAAGAAAATAGCTCCTGCTCTACTCGTTTATCAACTGCTCACGGGCTTTAGCCAGCATTTCAGGAGATTCAGCAGGCGGGTAGTGAAGATCGAGTGATTTAAATAATTCAAGTATAATATCACCTACTGCAACCCGGGAAAAGAATTTCTTATCAGCCGGAATAACATACCACGGAGCATAAGGCTTGGATGTTCTTTCCAGCATCTCTTCAAACGCTATACTGTAGTCATCCCATTGTTTACGTGCATGCACATCGGCAGAACTAAACTTCCAGTTCTTATCCGGTTCATCTATCCTTGAAAGGAACCTCTCTTTTTGCTCATCTTTAGAGACATTCAGAAAAAATTTAAGGATACGCATACCATTCTTATATAGATGCTTTTCAATTGCATTTATGCTCTCGTATCTGCTATCCCAAAATTCCTGATCAATATTATCAACAGAGCCGTAGCCCGGCACTCTTTCATTTAAGATCCATTGTGGATTAACTTTAGTTGCAAGAACATTTTCATAATGCGAACGATTAAAAATTTCAATCATGCCCCTTTGAGGTAATGCAATATAGTGACGCCAGAAGTAATCGTGCTCCAACTCATTCTTAGTAGGAGTTTTAAAGCTATGTACCCTGCAACCCTGCGGATTTATTCCCGACATTACATGTCTTATTACACCATCTTTTCCGGCTGCATCACGAGCTTGAAGAACTATAAGCAAAGAGTATCTGTCGTCGGCATAAAACATCTCCTGTAATTTCTTCAACTCTTTAATATTCTGTTTTATCTCTTTTTGGGCCGATTTCTTAGTGAATCCGCCATCTTCAAGAGTTGGGAATTCATTTAGATTTACCTTATTTCCCTCTTTTATCAGAAATTTACTGTAATCGAAATTCATTAGGTTAGATTTTATAAACGTTTGTTTCTATAATACTGACTGAGCAGTTTGCCCCACATTGCTACCAACTCCCTCTAAAAGAGAATCATATCGTTCACTATCGGTAATAATTTTTAATCCCTCCCGGTAAATGTCATTTTCATCATTTATTATGTGATAAAAGGCTGATGAATCATAAAGGTCTCTTGCTATTAAAGCGGTTAACTGAACAGAAATTAAATGACGTGATTGTTCAAACTCCTCATCATCCCATTTAATTTCAACCTCTTCAGCAATAGATCTTAATCTACTCATCATATAATCCGGCAGCTGATAACTGTCAATAAATGAAGTTATATTCGGATATTTATCTAATAATTCTTGTCTGTTATTATCTACTTCCGTAATAGCTAACCTGTTAATTACCCCTCTGGCATTAAGATTTGCATGCAGGAATGTTCCGGAAGTTGTATCTACTGGAACAAAATAATCAGGCATGATTCCGCCGCCGCCATAAACAGTACGACCATTTACAAGTGTTTGAAGCTTCAAAGAATCCGGGAACTGAAAACTATTAGCATCAAACAGTTCTCCACTAAATCTTCTGTCTATAAAATCTTGATTATAAGCATCTACATCTCCACCCTCGTAAGGTCTCTGTATGCTTCTACCCGAAGGAGTATAATAACGTGCAACAGTCAGACGAATCATTGTTCCGTCCGGCAAAGGCAATTGCCTCTGCACTAATCCTTTTCCAAATGTTCTGCGTCCAACGATCACACCTCTGTCCCAATCCTGAACAGCACCTGCAAGAATCTCACTGGCTGAAGCCGAAGCACCATTAACCAATATAACAAGCTTTCCGCCATGGAGCTCATCAGACCCGGTGGCCTTCATAGTATACCTTGGCTGATTCTTACCTTCTGTATATACAATAACTTGATCTTCTTCAAGAAACTCATCAGCAATATCATTGGCCGTTTGTAGAATTCCACCCCCGTTATCGGTTAAATCCAGCAAGAGGTGCTTCATTCCCTGTGTTCTGAGAGTTTTTTCAGCTTCTTTGAATTCTTCACCCGAAGTAATCCCAAACCTGCTTAATCTAATATAACCAACATCATTGGTAACCATATAAGCAGCATCAATACTTGTAATTGGTATTTTATCGCGAACAATCCTGAACTCCATTAAATCGTTAACTCCACGTCTTAATATCTTAACGTTTACAGTAGTTCCTTTCGGTCCTCTAAGCATTTTTACAACATCCTGATTGTTCATTTCAACACCTGCAATCAGTGTGTCATTTACAAAAATAATCTTATCTCCGGGCAAGATACCAACCCCCTGAGAGGGCCCGCCTGCAATTACCTCCATCACATAAAGAGTATCGGTAAGCATATTAAACGAAATACCTATCCCATCAAAATTCCCTTGTAAAGGTTCGTTCATTGCCTGTACCTCATCTTCGCTCAAATAAGTTGAATGCGGGTCAAGCTCCTCAAGCATTGCTCTTATAGCAGCCTCAGTTAACTCTTTTGAGTTTACATCATCAACATACAAACCATTTATTAGTTGAAGCGTTCGCTCCAGCTTCACTCCATCGGGCGAAGGTCTGAACTGAGCATAAGTGCAACTGGAAACTAAAAAAGCTATTAAAACTATTGAGATTATTCTTTTATTTATCATCTTATAGCGAATTAAATATCTAGTTCTTTCGGTACAAAACTACTTACATCATAACCAAATCTAAGCAATTCTCTTACATGCGACGAACTGATATGAGTCAAAGCAGGTTCAGTAAATAATACAAACGTTTCAATTCCTGATATGGTTCGATTCATGTCAGCAATAGTTTTCTCATATTCAAAGTCAACAACAGATCTGATACCTCTAAGTATATATTTTGCACCCACACTTTTGGCAAACTCAATAGTCAGTGAGTCATAACTTTCTACTCTAACCCTTTTATCATCCTTATAGAGTTTTCGAATCATATCGAGTCGCTTATCTAAAGTGAAGTATGATTTCTTAGTATCATTCACACCGATAGCGATTATAATTTCATCCATAAGTTGGAGTCCGCGTCGCACAAGCGACTCATGACCAATTGTAAATGGGTCGAAAGTTCCCGGAAACAGAGCAACCTTTTTTCTTCCCGATAGCTGTTCGTCAGGTTTATTTAACGGCATAATATTTAGTTGTTATTTTAATCAGGCAACAACCTCATCCTCAACAACAAGATTATCTATAATGAAAGTTTGTCGCTCTGGTGTATTTTTGCCCATATAGAATTCAAGCAGCTCTTTCAGTAGGTCTTCTTTCTTCATTGTAACCCTGTCAAGCCTGATATCTTTACCAATAAAGTTGCGGAACTCATCCGGAGAGATCTCTCCTAATCCTTTAAATCTTGTAATCTCAGGATTTGGGCCCAGCTCTTCAATGGCGCTGATTCTCTCCTCATCAGTATAGCAATAGATCGTTTTCTTCTTATTTCGCACTCTGAATAATGGAGTCTGGAATATATAGACGTGCCCTTTTTTAATTAAATCAGGGAAGAACTGCAGGAAGAATGTTAGTAAAAGTAACCTGATATGCATCCCGTCAGTGTCAGCATCGGTAGCAATAATAACCTTGTTGTATCGAAGCCCTTCCATACCATCTTCAATATTAAGAGCGGCCTGAAGAAGATTAAACTCCTCATTTTCATAAACAATTTTCTTAGTTAGCCCATAACTGTTTAAAGGTTTTCCACGAAGACTAAATACTGCCTGAAGATTCGGGTCTCTGCTTTTTGTAATAGAACCGCTTGCAGAATCTCCCTCCGTAATGAATATGCTGGTTTCTTCACGCTGATCACCTTTTGCATCATTATAATGAATTCGACAGTCCCTCAGTTTCTTATTATGAAGATTGGCTTTCTTGGCTCTTTCTCTTGCCAGCTTCGTAACACCTGCAATAGCTTTTCGTTCTTTCTCCGATTCAAGTATCTTTTTCTGTAATATTTCAGCACTATCCGGATGCTTATGCAAATAGTTGTCAAGTTCCTTTTTCAGGAAATCATTTATATATTTATTTACGGTCACACCGTCAGGCCCCATATCCTTAGAACCCAGCTTCGTTTTAGTCTGCGACTCAAATACCGGTTCTTCAACTTTAATACTGATAGCAGCAACTATACCATTACGAATATCAGAATACTCAAAGTTACGGGCATAAAACTCTTTTATTACCCTTGCTGTGGCTTCGCGGAAAGCTGTAAGGTGAGTACCCCCCTGGGTGGTGTGCTGGCCGTTTACAAAAGAGTAGTACTCTTCTCCGTACTGACTCGTATGTGTAATCGCAACCTCAATATCTTCGCCCGATAAATGGATAATAGGATATAGTTCTTCTGAAGTTAAATTCTCGTTCAAAAGATCTTCCAGACCATTTTTAGAAGAATATTTCTTACCATTGAAATCGATAGTCAGACCGATATTTAAGAACACATAATTCTTCAGAAGTGGCTCAATATGCTCTTCTTTAAAATGATACTCCCCGAAAATATCTTTGTCGGGGGTAAATTTCACGCTGGTTCCGTTTGAGTTCTTAGAAGGCTCAATCTCTTTGTCTTCCAATACATTTCCCTGAACAAAAGTAACGGTTTTAGATTGTCCGTCTCTCGAACTTACCATTGCAAATGAAGAAGATAAAGCATTCACTGCTTTTATACCTACTCCATTTAACCCAACCGACTTCTTAAATGCTTTAGAATCGTATTTTGCACCGGTATTCATTTTAGAACAAACATCCTTCACTTTACCCAAAGGCACACCGCGTCCATGGTCTGTCACCGACACATTTCCATCTTCTATCCTTACCTCGATAGTTTTACCAAAACCCATCATATACTCATCGATGGAGTTATCCAGCACCTCTTTCAGTAGAACATAAACACCATCATCACTCGATGATCCATCGCCAAGCTTACCAATATACATACCCGGGCGGCGGCGTATGTGCTCTTTCCATTCGAGTGTAACTATGTTTTCTTCCTGATAATTATCCTGTAAAATCTGTAACTCTTTTTCTGCTTCGCTCACTTTACTCTCCTCAAATATTTTTTATAAAAGCTCTTCTCCTCTTATGTTGTTCAACATCAAGTCCGTTCCATAGCGACTGTACTCTGTTGTTATCCTCAAGCTCCGGATTGCTCTCTGCAACCTCAATGCCAAGGTTTATTGCAGCAGGTATAAACTCATTAAACATCAATGCGTTTACTCCCTTATTCTGAAACTCAGGGTCAACTGCAACCAGCAACAGATCTAATGTCTTATTATGTCCATTTCCCTTTAATGCCTTATACAGATGGTACCATCCGTTAGGCATGAATTTACCCTTTGCCTTACGTAATGCCACAGACATACTTGGCAATCCTATACCTACTCCAATAAGCTTATTGTCGGTTTGTCTCAAAACAGCCGTAAGAAACTCCAGTCGCAGCATAGGTATGTACATATCCACATAATAATCAATCTGCTTATCTGTCAACTCAACATAACCAAAAAGGTCTTTATATGCTTTATTTATCAATAGAAATATTTCTCTGGCATAAGGCATTACATCGCTTTTTCTTTCAAAATGCTTAATGGTAAGTCCAAATCTTCGTTTCACAACCTCAGCCATTCTCGAGAAACGCTCAGGTACCTCACTTGGAATCTGAATAAGAAACTCAACCCAATCTTTCTGCTTTTCGTATCCCATGCGGTTCATATGCACCGGATAATAGGGATAATTATAGATGGTTGCCATTGTTCCCAGTCTGTCGAAACCTTCAACGAGCATTCCTTCATGATCTAAATCGGTAAAGCCCAACGGCCCATGAATTTTCTCCATTCCTCTGGAGCGTGCCCAGCTCTCGGCAGCACCAAATAACGCATCCACAACATCATTATCATCAATAAAATCAACAAAACCAAATCTTGCGTTTTTTTCCTGCCATTTCTCGTTTGATTTAAAATTGATATAAACCCCTATCCTGCCTACAACTTTATCATTCTTAAAAGCGAGGAAATAGGTAGCATCACAATGTTCGAATGCCGGGTTTTTATTCATACTGAGAGTTGCCCTCTCATCATAAATCAATGGAGGGACAAAATACTCATTCCCTTCATATAGCTTTATCCCAAAATTGATGAATTCTTTTAAATCATCTTTTGAAGTGACTTTCTTGATTATTACTGACATTTCTATAGGTTTAGGTCCTTTGATACAGATACAAAGATAATGATTTTTTTATTTAACAATAACAGACGAGATTATTCTTCTACATTATCCTTATATAGCTCCCACCTGTTTATTACATCCCTAACATAGTCGACTGTTTCATCTCCTCTGAAATAGCCATTTTTGCACACCGGATCATTATAATACTGCTCCAGACGTTTTAACTGCACAAACTTTTCTACGTTGCCATTCCAAACATTTTTGTCGGCACCATATTTTTCTGCAAGCGCCCGTGCATCAGAGATATGTCCGATTCCTCCATTATATGCTGCAAGCGCCATTTTAACCTGTTCTTCCTTATTGCCTATGGTAGAGGAAAAGATATCTATTAGAGTTTTCAGATAATAAGACCCCGCAGATATATTTATCTCAGGATCATCCAGTTCGTCGTCCTCTGTGCCCAAAGAAGCAGCTGTTTTGGGCATTAATCCCATTAATCCTGTTGCCCCCGCCCACGAAACTCCTTCTGTATTAAAAGTTGACTCCTGATAAGCAACAGAAGCAAGCAACCTCCAGTCGATTCCTGTAGCATCGCCACTTTGTCTGAAATAGACATCGTAGGGTGAAATAACACCGGGACTAATGAAATTACCAACTCTCAAGCCAAAGTCAGGCGAATATCCCTTTGCCTCCTCAAAATATCGTTTCACAATTCTGATATGTGCAGGTTCGGCAATTCCTCTTTCAAACCAACTATCCAATGAGTCGGCAAGAATCGGAGTATCTTTTCTTACAGCCCACGAAGAGCGCTGGTCGAAGCTTACAGGCATATGAACATCAATGTTATTGAAATATGTCTGATTCAGCTTAGCAAGATCATCTTCCGCAATTGTATAGTCAATCTCACCACGTGATACCATTCTTATTAAATCTTCAACAACAATAGTATCTCCGTCGGCACTATCTATAATAATGCCTCCGCCTATCTCATTGTTCAAATTAACAATTCTGTCATAATGCTTAGAACCCTTTATAAGTGTTACGGTTTTTCCAATCAGATCCGTAACGTCGGTCAGCATATAATCTGCCTGTCTTAACTGCTGAATCAATACCTGATGTGATATTTGTCTATACCCGCAAAACACTATCGAATCGCGCAACTGATTAGTTACCGGTATATTGTATGCCACAACATCCCCTACTCCCTCCTCCAGCATCTGCATCATTGAAGCAGAGTTTTCGGCAGCAATAATATGCAGTTCTAAACCATGTTCTTTGCAAAAATTGTTTATCATGTCGTAATGGAAACCCATTGGCTGATCACGATAAATAAAATATGATGTTGAAGTATTCAATGTGATCACCTTCAAGGTGTCCGATTCAACAATCCGGGGGAAGTCGTACCCCTCCCCGCCCGTTCTCATACAGCCCGAATAAAATATAGTCAAGAACAATACAACAGCTAAAGTCGAAAACATTTTATCTGTACCTGCCATCATAAATAAATTTGTGAGCAAAGTTAACCATTCATTTATTTGCACAAAATAAAAAAAATATTATTATGGGCGACTATTTTTTTACACAATCTTAAAACAAACCTAATGTTAAGGAGTAAATTTATTTTTATAACACTCTTTGCTGTATCTCTTTTGCTCTCAAATGACCTATCTGCGCAGAGCGGCAACTGGCGCAGCCACATCGAACAACTTGCAGATAATGAGGAAATAAGTTCTATTGTAATTGATAATATGTTTGAAGACCTACTCTTTCTGGAGAATAATCCTATCGACTTAAACAAGGTCTCGTACGAGCAACTTGAGCGTTTTCAGCTACTTTCTTTTGATGAGGCAACCTCAATTTATCAGTTTCTGGAGCTAAACCGTCCACTTCTAACGGTTTATGAGCTAAGGAATGTGCCAAACCTGAGCTACAACACTATTCTTCTGATTTTACCATTCTTTTATGTTGGAGATGAGAGTGATGAAAACTCATTAAACTCAGTAGATATAACTGATATACCTGAAATCATAAAAGACGGTCGCAATGATCTCCAGTTAAGATTCGACAAGAACCTTAATCGCCGTGCCGGATACAAGGAATATTCCGACAGTATTTTACAACGGTACCCTAACAGGAAATACAGAGGTGAAGATTTCTATACCTCACTGCGTTATTCTTACCGTTACAGGGATAAAATTCAAATGGGCTTAACCGCTGAAAAAGATGCCGGTGAACCATTTATGATGTCCAACTATCCAAAGGGGTATGATCATTATGGGGTACATCTCTTAGTCAGAGATATTGGTAACATTAAAACTATTGTTTTGGGAGATTATCGTCTATCGTTTGGACAGGGATTAATATTAAACAACGACTTCATGGTCAACAAGGCATGGGGAATCAACAATATAGCCAAACGCACATTGCAACCCAAACGCCACTTTTCTACTGCCGAAAGTGGATTTTTCAGAGGTGCTGCTGCACAGATATCCATTGGCAACCTATCTTTCACGCCATTTTATTCAAACAGAAGAATTGATGCAAACCTTTCTGAAAGTGGGGATATTACTTCTTTAAAAGTTGATGGCCTACACAGAACTCCTTTGGAGATTTCGAAGAAAAATAATAGTCGGGAGCAAGTGATGGGCGCCAATTTAAATTTCAGAAAAGAGCACTTACAAATTGGAATAAGTGGTATATACAACAATTTAGACAGAATGTATAATCCTGCTCCCAAAAACTATAACATATACGCTTTCAGGGGACTATCAAATATTAATGGCAGCTTAGATTACTCTTACCAGCTTCCGGGTTTTATCTTTGCCGGTGAAACAGCGATTGACAAAAACGGTACCATTGCAACGCTTAATATGGCTCAATACCGACCCTCAACCAACGCCTCATTTACAGTGCTGCATCGCCACTATCCTATTACATATAATGCCATTTATGCACAGGCTTTTTCTGAAGGGAGTGATGTACAGAATGAGAACGGACTGTTTATAAGCTCCACTTTTACACCCTTTCGCAGGATATCTGTAAGTACCTATATTGATCTGGTTCGGTTTCCATGGCTTAAGTACAGAATAGATAAGCCTTCAAGTGCAATCGACTATTACCTACTTGCAACATAT
This sequence comes from uncultured Proteiniphilum sp., assembly GCA_964648775.1. GTDB lineage: Bacteria > Bacteroidota > Bacteroidia > Bacteroidales > Dysgonomonadaceae > Proteiniphilum. The sequence continues at coordinate 21,676 of CAZYNA010000033.1, forward strand.
ACTATTTCAAGGCAATCTTTTTTTGAAGTAAGATATAAGTTCAGGCAGAAAGAGCAGAACACTCCTAACCCTACCGCTGGAAACAATGTGGTTTTACCATACAATGTGCAGAAAATGCGACTAAGGTTTTCAAACGAACTGAGATCCGGCTGGGGATTGCGTACAACCCTCGACTTTGCAGGATATTCTGAAGAGACTATCCCAACAGAGTCTGGATGCATGATTTCGCAGAACGTGAGTTACCGCGGCAATAGTGATCTAACGGGTGATCTGTTTATGGGTTGGTTTAACGCAGCAACTTTCGATGTGAGGCTTTATTCTTACGAGCGTAATCTGTTAAATACTTTCTATATGCCTTCATTTTATGGAAAAGGGATGCGCTTAGCCCTCTCCGCAAAATACGAAATCACTTCATCTGTCTCTTTTTCAATTAAGGCCGGACACACTCACTACCTGAACCGAGATACGATTGGTACAGGAACAGAGATGATTGACGGGGATAGTCGCACCGACCTCTATTCATACCTGCGTTTTATATTCTGAGGCTGATATCGATACTTTTTTGTACTTTTGACAGAAAATTAAGGTCAACATGTCTACTCCTCTACTACAAATTGATTCTCTCACTAAAAGTTTTGGTGATCTGGTGCTATTCAACGATATCTCATTTGGCATTGCCGAGGGTGATAAAATAGGACTAATTGCAGCAAACGGATCAGGGAAAACTACATTATTAAACATTATATCAGGTAAGGAGCCATATGATAATGGAAGAGTGGTTTTCAGGAATGACATCAAGGTGGCATATCTTGAGCAATCGCCTCAGTTCGAGCCAGATTTGACTGTCCTGGAAGCCTGTTTCAGTATAGACAATGAGACAGTAAAACTTATTGCCCGCTACGAAAAGATTATTGCCTCGGGGGAACAGGATGGGCTTGATGAGGTACTTGCAAAAATGGATCTTCTTGATGCATGGGACTACGAACAGCGTATTAAACAGGTATTGTCTCAACTTAAAATTACCGATTTTAATCAAAAAACGGGGGAGCTTTCCGGGGGGCAGCTCAAAAGGGTGGCTCTCGCAAATGTTCTTATCAGCGAACCTGACCTCGTAATGATGGATGAGCCAACCAACCACCTCGATCTGGATATGGTTGAATGGCTTGAGGAGCATCTTACAAGAAACAACATCAGTCTGCTGATGGTCACGCACGACCGATATTTTCTCGACCGTATATGCTCTCATATTATCGAGATTGATAACAGGCAGATATATTCATATAAAGGGAACTATTCTTATTATCTCGAAAAAAGGGATGAGCGAATCTCTGCTCAGGATGCAGAGGTATCAAGGGCCAAAAACCTTATGCGTAAAGAGCTCGACTGGATGCGTCGCCAGCCTCAGGCACGGGGTACTAAGTCAAAGTCGCGTATTGATGCATTCTACTCACTCGAAGAGAAAGCAAAACAGCAACGTGATGATAATAGCCTGAAATTAGCTGCAAAAGGAGCCTATATTGGCAAGAAGATATTTGAGGCAAAGAATGTGAGTAAAAGTTATGGCGACATAAGAATCACAGATAATTTCAACTATCTTTTTACACGATACGAAAAGATGGGGATAGTTGGTAAGAATGGCACCGGAAAATCCACCTTCATAAAAATGCTGCTTGGCGAAGTGCAGCCCGACAGTGGCGAGTTTGAGATCGGAGAGACTGTCAATTTTGGTTATTACAGTCAGGATGGGCTCAGTTTTAATGAGCAAATGAAGGTTATAGATGTAGTTACAAATATTGCTGAGGTAATTGATATGGGTAATGGCAAATTCCTTACCGCCTCACAGTTTCTCCAACATTTCATGTTTCCTCCTGAAAAGCAACACAACTTTGTTTATAAGCTTAGCGGAGGAGAAAAAAGACGATTATATCTCTGCACTGTCCTTATTACAAACCCCAATTTCCTTGTACTTGATGAACCAACTAACGACCTTGATATTCTCACTCTCAATATTCTTGAAGAATATCTTATTGGCTTCAAAGGGTGCTTGATAGTCATTTCTCACGATCGCTACTTTATGGATAAAGTAGTAGATCACCTACTTGTCTTTCACGGTAATGCAGAAATTCAAAACTTCCCCGGAAGTTATACTCAATATCGTTTATGGAAAGTAGAATATGACAAAAAACAATCAGAGCTGATTAATGCTGCCAAGGCCGATTCAGAACCTGCCAAACAACAAAATCAACAAAAGGAGAAAACGAAATTAACTTACAAAGAGAGACGAGAGTATGAGTCGCTTGAACAAGAAATAGAACTGCTTGAAACAGAAAAAGAGCTCATTGGCAACGAGCTCTCTTCAGGTAATCTCAATAGCGATGAGCTTATGAGTAAATCAAACCGACTTACAGAACTAATAACTCTTATCGACGAAAAATCCATGCGCTGGCTGGAGTTGAGCGAGCTTGCATGACAACTAATTCTTAGCCCTACCCGGTTCTCTTCTTCCTGCTCCCTTATTATCTGTCAGGTCGTCGCCAAGATCGGCGCGTGCCTCATTGGCAATAGAGGTAAGCAACTCAACTATCTCAGGGTAAAACGATGACACATCATATCTTTCACCCGGATCGCGACGAAGATCATATAGTCCGCCTCTATGTTGAAAATTCTCGGTAACATCTCCCGGACGTCCGTCCACTCCCGGTCTGAAATTCTCGTAGGTACGACCAGGATGAGGAAATACCAGTTTCCAGTTGCCGTGCCTGATAGCCTGCAGACTGTTTTCACGATAATAATAGAGCATCGTTTCACGGGGTTTTGCCTCTAAATCACCTTTCAGAATGGGTAACAGGCTCACTCCGTCAATCTTATTAACCGGTAAAGGTGTATCTGCTATTTCTGCTAATGTAGGAAGAATATCAATTGCAGAAGCTAGGCTATTACTAACACTGCCTTCAGGCACAACACCTTTCCACATAACTATGCAAGGCACACGCTGACCACCTTCAAAAGTAGTACCTTTACCCTCTCTCAGTCCACCCGTACTTCCTGCATGATTACCATAATTTATCCACGGTCCATTGTCGGAAGTAAAAATCACCATCGTATTATCAATCAATCCTGTGTCTTCAAGTACTTTTATAATTTCCCCTACTCCCCAGTCAATCTCCATCATCACATCGCCATAGAGTCCTTGTTCCGATTTCCCCTTAAACTTATCAGACACATACAAAGGTACGTGCGGCATGGGATGAGCCAGATACACAAAGAATCTTTTATCCCTGTTTTTCTTAATAAAATCAATAGTATATTGAGTAAAATCGGTAGTAAAACGTTCCTGATCCTCTGGTGAGACTGCCGGATTTATAATCTTCTCATTATGGAAATACGGCAGATCGGGATAGGAGCCGGTTGGGTGATGCGGCCACATATCATTTGAATATGGAATACCATAAAACTCATCAAACCCTTTAGAGGTAGGCAGAAACTCTTTTTGCATTCCCAAATGCCACTTACCATATGCCGCAGTAGCATAGCCTTTTTGCTTTAACATCTGAGCAATTGTCACTTCATCCTCAGCAATACCTATAGTTGCATTGGGTCCTAATGCCCCGGAAAAACCAACACGATTTGGATATGCACCGGTGAGAAGTCCCGCTCTCGATGCACTCGACACAGCCTGCGGCGAATAGTACTGAGAGAAGAAAACTCCGTCATGTGCAAGCTTATCAATATTGGGAGTTGTATATCCCACAGCACCCGTTAGCGACAAGTCGCCATAACCCATATCATCAAGATGAATGAGTATAATGTTAGGCGCTTTAGCAGATAAAGAAGCTATTGACGATGTTAACGCAGCACCTATTATACCTGCTTTAATTTTATATTTCATTGCTATAGAGATTAAAGAGGATTGGCAGCAACACCCTCAAATGTCATTTTTACAGGCTTGATAAAGCCCTCTTCATCAAACTCCATAATATCAATACAGGTTGCTCTGTGATTGTGGTGAGTCTCCTCTAATGGCCTGCGATGGTAAACAATATACCAGTCGTCCGTTTTTGAATTATGAATTATTGAATGGTGACCTGCACTTGTTGCCACTTCAGGATCCTGCTCAAGAATTGTTCCTATACGCTCAAAGGGTCCGAGAGGATTGTCAGAAATAGCATATGCTACTTTATAATCCGGATTTCCCCAGCCACCTTCCGACCACATGAAGTAGTACTTACCATCTTTTTTAAACATAAACGGACCTTCCGTAAAGTTCTCAGGTGTCACCTCTTTATACAATTCCCCATCAGGGAACGGCCTGATACCCTTAAAATCATTCTCAAGTAACACTACGTTGCAGTATCCCCAGCCGCCATAGAACATGTAATATGTTGTGTCATTCTCCTTAAAAACGAACTGGTCTATTGGCTGGGCTCCGTTAACAATCTTATTTATAAGTGGTTCACCAATATGATCTTTGTAGGGTCCTTCGGGTCTGTCGCTAACTGCAACTCCTATTCCTCCAATTTCATCTTCAGTTTTAATATCATTTGCTGCAAAGAAAAAATAATACTTTCCATCTTTCTCCAATACTCCCGGCGCCCACATAGCCTTATGAGCCCATGTTATCTCATTATTATCAAGAATTCTTTCATGCTTTGTCCAGTTAACCAAGTCTGGTGAGGAGAATGCGTTAAATAAAATCTGCTCTTCATAATAATCAGAGTAAGTAGGGAAAATCCAGTACTGATCTTCATAAATTATTCCTTCTGGATCGGCATACCAGCCATCTAAAACAGGATTAGAGGAGTATAGTACCTCTTCGGGCTGATATTTACTTTGGTTTGATTGACATGATAGCAGAATTGCTGCTGACACAATTAGTAGAAAGATATTCTTCATTTCTTTGATTTTAATAATATTGATATTTATCAATTCAAAGAAACAATTTTTATCTTAAATAACCAAACTACACTCTACTTATCGGAGCTGAAGCAAATTAATTATTTTGTTGGCAATTTCATAATTTGGATAAAACCCGTTGAAGTGGTGCGAACCGGGTCCGTATGCAAAAACCCCCAACATTGCAAATGTAATTAAATGCTTCCTCAAAATCCCTTAGTGAAAGACTATAACTCCTGTTTGTAAACACTTCACTACCACTACCCACAACAACATCAGGGCCTCCATCAAGAAGATATCCTGTTATTAAATCAGTATCATCTCTTTCAGCGCTTTTCAGTCTCACTTATTGTATAACTCTTTTCAGAATAGTTGTTAAAGTAGTCCGCACAAGCTTCCACCCTATCGGTATTAATTATATCAACCTCCATTTTATGCAAAGTGCTCCAAGCCGTAACCCCATCAGGAGATCCCCAGAATCTGAATGGAACATTCAGCTCCTTCGCTTCAGAAATTGCTTTTTCTACTTTTGTCTTATCTTCTGCAATCATAGCCCCTTTTCCATTCCACCTCGAATAGTCTTTGAACGGAGCACTTACCATACCTAGTCTTTTAAGCTGATCTTCAGTATAATTTGTATTCAGCCTGCCATCAAAATAAATATATGAGGGATAACTGATAAATTTATCAGGTTGAGGCATATTTCCTGAGATTACTAATTTAACCCTACCTCCTACTGCCTCACTATTGAATATTTCAGGATACTTATCCAGAATACCAACCAAAACATCAAGAACAGGTTCATATTCGGTCTTCAGGTCGACCAGCAGAATAAGATCATCATCTGAATCTCTCCATATTCTATCTCCATTCCGGTCGAAGACAATCGCAATTGGATTAATATACAGATCCTCGATGGTCTCACCCCTCTTTATTTCTTCACGGTCGTGCCCCACCAATAATTTTCCGTTTTCATAAAACACATCAACCTCAATTGAGTAGACCTTTTGAGCATAAGCCTGATAAAAAGGAACTGTTTGATAGTAATCGTTGTGCGAATGTATTTTAATATCCTGCGCTACAAGCGACGCACATATTATCAGGTTGATAATAAAGGTGAATGAAAACCGATAAAGATTTACCATATTAATCTATTCTAAGAAGTATATATCATATTTAGAGTCAAGCTGAACATATTCAATGTTATTCCTGACAATATTCTCAACTATTTTACCTGCCTCATAAGCTTCCGAATCTTTTGGCAAAGCCCATTCATTAATAACTGCAACAATCATTATATTGTTACTGTGTGCCCATTCTGCATCTTCATCCGAAGGGTTGGCAAACAGGTAATAGTTACTGCTGCTATAGTCATCGCGCAACATATTATTTTCAAGCTGCTCTCTGGTACAGCTAAGTTTTATCTTACCTGTGAAATACTCTGTTGATTCAGAACTCCCAATCATTAAAGCATCGTCAAGAAGATCATTCTTACTGAGAGTGGTTATAAGATGTTCAAAAGCATTAAGGGGCAGACCGCTGACTTTATTGTCGATCATAACATTCAACCCCAGTTGTGAACACAGTATTAATGCCTCTTCCAGCTTTTGAACTCTCGTTCCGCTTTCCGAAACAAGCTCACTTATATCCAGCCAGGTCATATCTGTTACCATCCGCTCATCATTGAAATACCTTTTAAAGTTTCTGTCGTGATGAGCAACAAGTATTGAGTCGCTTGTCATTCTCATGTCCAGCTCTACTCCCCAATACCCTCTTTCTGCAGCAATAATAATTATATAATACTTATTAATAACCCTGATTCTGTTTCAGTACTTTACTCTTT
>CAZYNA010000034.1:0-24271 GCA_964648775.1 uncultured Proteiniphilum sp.
AACAAAAAGTAATATTGAAATGCAAAACAAAGGATTCATTAAAGTTTTCAGTATTATCCTAACTGCTATCTGTCTGTTCTACTTATCATTTACCGTGATAAGCAGGCAGTATGATAAAAAAGCGGATCAATACTCAAATGGAGACTTAGCCCTGAAGAATCAGTATCTTGATTCATTATCCACCGAAAAGGTGTTCTTAAATTACACATTAAAGCAAGTTCGTGAAAAAGAGATCGGATTAGGTCTTGACCTCAAGGGAGGGATGAACGTAGTTCTTGAAATTGACGCTGCACAGGTGCTTTCGTCATTGGCCAACACCGATGATCCGCAATTTAACCAGGCGCTTCGTGAAACAGTTCAGCAGAATCGTCGTGGCAGCTCGTCCGACTTTATCTCTCTGTTCCAGCAAAATTATGAGGATATAAATCCTGATGGAAGACTTGCGAACATTTACAGTATCACAATGGGCGATCGGGTGAGTCCTACTGCTACTAATGCTCAGGTAATTTCTGTATTAAGAAACGAACTAACGAGTGTTGCTGATAACTCTTTTAATGTATTGGCAACTCGTATCGACCGTTTTGGTGTTGTAGCTCCAAATATTCAGAAACTGGATCGTGCAGAGAGAATTCTTGTGGAACTTCCGGGTATTACAGAACCTGAACGTGTTCGTAATCTATTACAGGGAAGTGCAAACCTTGAGTTCTGGAAAACATATAACGTAAATGAACTTGGCACTTTTTTTAATGAATTAAACTCTAGATCAGGTAGTTATGCTGCTACAACAAGAACTAACGCTGATGCAGTAGCAAATAACGAAGTTCAAGCTGACACAATTGTTGGGGAAGGTGAAGAGCTACTAACAGTTGAGGCAGAACTATTTGATGAGTTTGAAGATGAAAAAGTTGTTATAACAAAAAGTTTCATTGAGTATTTTAATGAACCTTACTTTGCTATGGGAGGAATTACCGGTCCAACAGTTGGTACAGTTTCAAAGCTTGACACAGCTGCCGTTAATTTTCTGCTCGATCGATATAAAGATGTGTTCCCTGCTGATGTACGCTTCAAATGGGGCTTCAAACCGATAGACACTCGTGAAACTTATTTTGAGCTTTATGCACTTAAAGGTGATGGAAGCAGTCGCGGTCCTGCCCTATCAGGTGATGTGGTTGTTAATGCACGTGCCGACCAGGGACAACAGGGTTCTGCATGGGAGGTTAGTATGACAATGAACTCTGCAGGTGCTAGCAGATGGGCAACAATAACAGGTGCTGAGATTGGCAATTCTATTGCTATTCTACTTGACGGATATGTATATTCTGCACCAAGAGTTAACGACCGTATTGAAGGTGGTCGCTCATCTATTTCGGGCAACTTCTCTCCGCAGGAAGCACAGGACTTAGAGAACGTTCTTAAGTCGGGTAAAATGCAGGCAGGCGTTCGTATTGTACAGGAAGATGTGGTTGGTCCTTCGCTTGGACAAGAGGCGATTAAGGACGGGTTCATATCGTTTATAATTGCTCTTATTGTACTGTTTATTTTCACATGCGTGCTATACGGATTTATCCCTGGTATGGTGATAAACGGTGCACTGCTTTTAAACCTGTTCTTTACTTTAGGTATTTTAGCTGCATTTCAGGCTGTACTTACACTACCGGGTATTGCGGGTATGATTCTCTCTCTTGCAATGGCGGTTGACGCAAACGTTCTTATTAATGAGCGTATAAAAGAGGAGCTTGCTTCAGGAAAAGCATTGCGCAGAGCTATTGAAGATGGTTACAAGAACGCATTCTCAGCTATTTTTGACGCGAACCTGACAAGTATTATTGTAGGTATAATTCTTGCTTTCTTTGGAATTGGTGCTATCAGAGGTTTCGCAGTTACATTAATTATAGGTATTGCATCATCATTCCTTACTGCTGTTTTCTTAACTCGTTTACTATACGAGTCAATGATGTCAAAAGGAAAATGGTTGCATCTTGATTTTAATTCAGCATTTTCTAAAGCAATATATAAAGACTTTAACTTTAAGTTTATTCAGAACAGTAAAAAGGTGAATGTGGGAATTGCCGCATTTGTGGTAATAAGTATTATCTCGCTGTTTACTCTTGGACTGAGCTCGGGTATCGACTTTACAGGTGGACGTAACTATATTGTTAGATTTGACCAGCCTGTACGTGTTAGTGAAGTTCAGGATGCTTTAGTTCCTCATTTCGACGAATCTGTGAAAGTTATTACAATAGGTTCAAGCAATCAAGTAAGGGTTTCTACCAACTTTATGATTGATGAGGAGGGAGAAAATGTGGAAAGAGAATTACGTGACCTTCTGGGTGTTGGATTAGCAGAGTTTATTACTCCCGGAAATACTATCGATGATCATATTCAGAGTTCGCAGAAAGTAGGACCAAGTATTGCTGAAGACATGATAAGAAGCTCGTTTATTGCTCTGTTCTTAGCTCTTATATGTATGGGATTATATATACTTATAAGATTCCGTAACTGGGCATTCTCAGCTGGTACTGTTGCTTCTCTTGCAATTGATGCTTTTGCGGTTGTTGGACTTTATTCGCTGCTCTGGAGAGTGATGCCATTCTCAATGGAGCTGGACCAAACGTTTGTTGCAGCTATTCTTACTGTTGTAGGATACTCAATTAACGACAAGGTGGTTGTATTCGACCGTGTAAGGGAATACAAACAGTTGTATCCTAAACGTGGATTGCTGGACTTATTTAATGATTCGCTGAACGCAACGCTGGCACGTACTATTAACACAGGTTTAAGTACCATTCTGGTAATAATATGTATCTTGTTCTTAGGTGGCGATGCAGTAAGAAGCTTTATGTTTGCTATGTTAATTGGAGTTGTTGCAGGTACTATAACCAGCTTATTTGTTGGTGCACCGGTAGCTTATCTGATTTTAAACAGAAAAGGGGATAACGCTAAATTCTGATTCTGAATTTTAACTATATATAAAACGGGAGCAAAAAATTGTCTCCCGTTTTTTTGTACTTAAAATTATTTATTATTTTTACAGACTTAAAGATTAAATAATTAATTGTATAGATTGCAGCATTTGCCCCTTTGCATTTGGTTGAAAGTTTTGCTATCTTTGTTGGGGCTGTGAAAAAACAAACAGCCTTTATTTTTTATTTTAAATATATATTATGTCGGCATTAAGAGGCCAAATATCACAAATCATAGGACCCGTTATAGATGTACGCTTTGAGTTTAAAGAAGATCAAAGCGCTAGTCTTCCCGCAATTTATGATGCTTTAGTTATAAAAAGAGAAGATGATCAGGAAGTTTTTCTGGAAGTACAACAGCATATTGGAGAAAGTACTGTAAGAACAGTTGCTATGGAGAGTACAGATGGATTAAAGCGTGGCATGAAGGTGGAATCATTAGGACGCCCAATTAGTGTACCGGTTGGCGATCAGATTAAAGGTCGTTTGCTTAATGTAATTGGTAGATCTATCGACGGTCTCGGCAAGCTGGATCGCACTAACCAATACCCTATTCATCGTGAGGCTCCAAAATTTGAAGATCTAACCACTTCTGAAGAGGTTTTATTTACCGGCATTAAAGTAATTGATCTTTTACAGCCCTATTTAAAGGGAGGAAAAATTGGTTTGTTTGGTGGTGCAGGAGTTGGTAAAACAGTTATCATTATGGAATTGATTAACAATATTGCCAAAGGACACAGCGGCTACTCTGTTTTTGCAGGGGTTGGTGAACGTACTCGTGAAGGAAATGACCTGCTTAGAGAGATGATTGAATCCGGCGTAATTAAATATGGAAAGGAATTTAAGCAAGGAATGGACGAAGGAAACTGGGATTTGAGCAAAGTTGATTATGAAAAGCTCAAAGAGTCGCAAACGACCCTTGTTTTCGGACAGATGAACGAACCTCCCGGGGCACGTGCTTCGGTAGCTTTGTCCGGCCTTGCTGTTGCAGAGTCTTTTAGAGACAAAGGTGGAGCAGGAAGTGACACACTATTGTTCATTGATAATATATTCCGTTTTGTTCAGGCAGGTTCTGAGGTTTCTGCACTTTTGGGAAGAATGCCGTCTGCTGTGGGGTATCAACCCACTCTTGCATCTGAAATGGGAGCACTTCAAGAGCGTATTACTTCAACAAAATATGGTTCGATTACATCAGTTCAGGCTGTTTATGTGCCTGCTGATGACCTTACAGACCCTGCTCCTGCTACAACTTTTAGTTACCTGGACGCATCAACTGTATTGAGCAGAAAGATTGCTTCACTTGGAATATATCCGGCAGTTGACCCACTTGAATCATCATCTCGTATACTTGACCCTGCAATAGTTGGAGACGATCATTATGATACTGCAATGAGGGTTAAACAGATTTTACAAAAATATAAAGAGTTACAGGACATTATATCTATCCTCGGAATGGAAGAACTATCTGAAGAGGATCGTATCACCGTTAATCGTGCAAGAAAAGTTCAAAGATTTCTTTCTCAGCCTTTCTTTATGGCAGAGCAGTATACGGGTACTCCAGGAGTTATGGTATCAATTGAAGATAACATCAAAGGATTTAAAATGATTATGGACGGCGAAATGGATAAATATCCCGAAAGTGCTTTTATGAATGTTGGAACAATTGAAGAAGCAATAGAAAAGGGCGATAAGTTAATTGCGCAAAGCGGAAATATTAAGTAATATGCATTTAGAAATACTTACTCCGGAGAAAACTTTTTATAAAGGTGAAGTGGATTCTGTAACGCTACCCGGATCGATGGGTTCTTTTCAGATATTGAAGAATCACGCTCCATTGATTGCTTCACTTAAAAAGGGAATCCTATCATTTATGGAAGATGGGCACCTGAAAGCTATGGAGGTAGCTGACGGCTTTGTTGAGGTAAGTAATAACAGGGTTATCGTATGCATAGACTCAGTAAAAGGGAAACATTGATTGAAATTATCGACAAATGAGAAGACTTACAAGGTTATTTACTATTCTTCATACGGTGTTATTTATTGTGTCGGGTGTGAGCGTATGGTATATTCTCAACCATTTTTTTCCTCACTTGCTTGTTCACGGTTATTTTGTAATACCGGTCTTTTTCTATTTACTGGGACTGTTCTTTATTTACAAATTCAAGCATGCCTCTCTGGAAAAGCCAAAAGAGATGGTGAATACTTATATGCTGCTTAGAATGATAAAGATATTTGCGTCGTTTGTAATAATCTTTGTTTATTGGATTATTCATAAGCCTAATATTAGAAATTTCGCAATTGTATTTGTAATATTTTATCTCATATATCTTTTGTGGGAAACGTTTATTTTCACCAAGATGGAGAATTATATAAAATATAAAATAGATCAGAAGAAACCTCCGTTAGAGCGTATTGATACTGATGAATGAATTGATTAATGATTAAAAGAAATTACATATATTGTTTAGTAGCTTTTCTGTTTTTATTAAATGTTCAGACTCCCTTGTTTGCTGCAAGTGCTGTAAATGAAGATGGAGAACTGGATGTAAAAACTACCATTCTTGATCATCTAGCCGATTCATATGAATGGCATATAATAAGTGATGGGGAAAAAGGACTGACTTTACATCTGCCGGTCATATTATATAGTAAGAATTCAGGATGGCATCTATTTTCATCTTCAAAATTAAGTAATGGTGAGGCTGAACAGATGGGCTTTTTTGTTCCTACGGACGGTAACTTTAAAGGAAAAATAGTTGAGATTAAAGATGATGGTTCTTTTGTAAGACCGCTAGACTTTTCACTAACAAAGAATGCAGCGTCAATAATGATAACATCGCTGATAATTATTCTTTTGATTGTGAGTATCTCACGTGCTTATAAGAAGGATCCGCTAAAGCCAAAGAAGGGTTTTATAGGAATGATGGAAATGTTTATTATGATGATAAATGATGACCTCATTAAGCCTGCAGTTGGAAAAGATTATAAAAGATATGCACCATACTTGCTGACTGTATTTTTCTTTATTTTCATTAATAACCTGATGGGGTTGATTCCAATTTTCCCTGGTGGCGCTAATGTTACAGGCAATATTTCAGTTACTGTTGTTTTGGCAATTGGTACTTTTCTGGTAATTAATTTAACCGGTAATAAAGCATACTATAAGGATATCTTCTGGCCTGATGTACCTACGTTTTTAAAGGTTCCGATTCCTATAATGCCACTTATTGAATTTGTAGGAATTTTTACAAAGCCTTTTGCCTTGATGATTCGTCTATTTGCAAACATTATGGCAGGTCATGCAATTGTATTGGGGCTAACGATGCTTATCTTTATAACGGTTAGTATGGGTAGTGCAATTAATGCTTCAATGACTGTAGTATCAGTATTGTTTACAATATTCATCAATTTTGTAGAGCTACTTGTAGCATTTATACAGGCTTATGTTTTCACATTGTTGTCCGCAGTATTTATTGGAATGGCAAGAGCAGATCATTCGGAGCCAAAAAAGAAGGAATTGCAGGTTAAACCAGTTGAAATTGCTGAAGAAGAAAAAATGGAGCAAAACATTTCGAAGAGATAATTTGATATAATTATTAATATAAATAAAAATTAGAAACATTATAAATTAACAGATAAATAAAAATTATGGAGTTATTAACAATTTTATTGGAAGTCACTAATGGCATGGACGTTATGAGTAAAGCGTTAGGTGTTGCTATTACAGTTATTGCTGCTGCAATTGGTATTGGGAAAATAGGAAATTCAGCAGTAGAAGGGACAGCTCGACAGCCGGAGGCAGGATCCGATATTAGAACAAGTATGATTATATCAGCTGCTTTAATTGAAGGTGTTGCACTTTTTGCAATTGTGGTTTGTGGTTTTATTCTTTAATTTTAAAGTTATATGTCGTTACTAACTCCTGAACCCGGTTTGGTTTTTTGGATGACACTCTCATTTCTGATAGTTGTTTTTATATTAGTTAAGTTTGCTTTTCCTGTAATTTTAAAAGCAGTAGAAGATAGAAAAAACTATATAGATGAATCACTACTGGCTGCAAAAAATGCAAATGAAGAGCTTGCAAAAATTTCTGAAACCAGAGAGGCAATCCTTTTGGAGACTCGTAATCAACAGACAGAAATACTAAAAGAGGGTACAAGAATTAAAGAGGAGATCATTGCTAAAGCTAAAGACGATGCAAAAATTGAATCGGAAAAAATCATTGATGCTGCCCGTAATCAGATTTCTGAAGAGCGGGAAAAAGCTATTCGTATGATCAGAAATGAGGCTGCATTACTTTCAGTTGAACTGGCAGAAAGAATATTGAGAGAAAAATTGGGATCGTCTGAAGAACAATCGAAAATGATTGATCGATTGCTTGACGAAATTGAGATATCTAAATCATAAAATATGAATACCGGTCTCATCTCTTCGCGTTACGCTAATACACTACTTAACTTCTCATCAGAAAAAGGTGATCAAAATGAAGTTTATGGCAGAATGAAATTTCTGTCGGAAGTCTTTCTGCGTACACGTATTCTTAGGCGCACTCTTGATGATCGCTCTATACATTCATCTGACAAGAAGAAATTTTTAATTACTGCATGTGGCGGTAATATACCTGAGTCTCTTGACAAGATGCTGGATCTGATTCTTAAAAATGAAAGAGAGGATATTTTGCATTTTATTGCTTTGCAGTATATTAAGATATACCGCAAAAGGTATAAAATACAAAGTGCAAAACTTACAACTGCTCACTCTATGAGCAATGAGGAAATTGAAAAGTTTTTATCCAGAATTGAAAAGATAGTGGAAGAGATTATTGAATTGGAGACTGAGACTAATCCTGATATTATTGGTGGATTTATATTGCAACTCGGTGATTACAGATGGGATGCGAGCTTGTCGGGGGAACTTACCCGTTTAAAAAACACTATAAAAGATAGTGATGAAATAATAAAATTAGATAGATGATATGGCAGAAAAAATGATAAAGGTTAGTGAAGTTTCTGAAATTTTGCAAATGCAGCTGAAGGAGCTTGACACCAGCGTACAATTTGACGAAACAGGTACAGTTATTAGTGTTAGTGATGGTGTAGTCAGAATTTTTGGATTGCACAATGCAGAGGCTAATGAACTACTTGAATTTGATAACGGTATGCAGGCCATAGTTATGAACCTTGAGGAGGATAATGTTGGTGCAGTTATGCTTTCAGCATCGAATGATGTGAAAGAGGGCTCAACTGTAAAACGTACCGGAAGGGTGGCATCTATTTTTGTTGGTGAAGGTCTGTTGGGAAGAGTGATAAATCCTATTGGAGAACCGATTGACGGTAAAGGTCCTGTGAAGGGAGAAGTTTTTGAGATGCCTCTTGAGCGTAAAGCTCCCGGTGTTGTGTTCAGAGAGCCTGTAGATACTCCATTACAAACAGGAATTAAGGCTGTTGATGCAATGATTCCTATTGGCCGAGGACAGCGTGAGCTGATAATTGGTGACAGACAAACAGGAAAAACCAGTATTGCAATTGATACTATTCTCAATCAAAGAAAGGGCTATGAAGAGGGGGATCCTGTTTACTGCATCTATGTGGCAATTGGTCAAAAAGGATCATCTGTAGCTTCAATTGTCAAGACTCTTTCAGATCATGGTGCTATGGATTATACAACTATTGTATCAGCCGGTGGATCGGAGTCGGCTGCACTAAGATATATTGCACCTTTTGCAGGTGCAGCAATAGGTGAGTTTTTTCGAGATACAGGACGACATGCTTTAGTTGTTTTTGACGACCTATCAAAACAGGCTGTTGCTTATCGCGAATTATCTCTGATTCTGCGCCGCCCCTCCGGTAGAGAGGCATATCCCGGTGATATTTTTTACCTTCACTCCAGATTATTGGAAAGATCTGCAAATATAATATCGCAGGAGGAGATGGCAAAGAATATGAACGATCTACCTGAAAGCCTTAAAGATAAGGTAAAGGGAGGAGGTTCGCTAACTGCGCTGCCAATAATTGAAACTCAGGCAGGAGATGTTTCAGCCTATATCCCCACAAACGTTATTTCTATTACAGATGGACAGATATTTCTGGAGTCAGACCTGTTTAATGAGGGTATCAGACCTGCTATTAACGTGGGGATTTCTGTTTCTCGTGTAGGTGGAAATGCGCAAATTAAAGCTATGAAGAAAGTTGCCGGTACGCTTAAGCTCGATCAGGCACAGTATAATGAACTTGCCGCATTCTCAAAATTTGGAGGCGATATGGATCCTGTTACAGCAATGGCTATTGATAAAGGAAGAAAGAACGAACAGCTTCTGGTTCAACCTGCACATACTCCAATGATTGTTGAGCATCAGATTGCTGTACTGTACTGCGGAACACATGGATTAATGAAAGATATAAGTTTTGATAAGGTACGTATATTTGAGAAAGAATTCCTTAACAGACTTGAACTAAAACACAGAGAAGACGTTCTGAATCCTATCAAAGAGGGGCAGATGAATGATGAATTGGCTGCAATAATTGAAGAGGTTGCTGCTGATACAATAAAATCAATTAAGGAATAAATTAATGGCAGATTTAAAAGAAATAAAAGGCAGAATCCAGTCGGTTAAATCAACACAAAAGATTACATCGGCTATGATGATGGTCTCTTCCGCTAAATTGAGGAAGGCACAGAATATATTTCTTAATTTGTCTCCTTATGAACAAAAGCTCACTGAGCTGATGCATATTTTTCTACATGATAATGAGTTACCACCTATTGCTTTTACTCAAAAACGTGAGGTAAAACGTGTGGCTATTATTGCGTTTTCCTCAAATAGTGGACTTTGCGGCAGATTTAATCATAATATCATTGATGAGCTAAAAGAGGTTGTAAATAGTTGGAGTCATTTAGGAAAAGAAAATATTCTTGTTTACCCTATTGGTGATAAAGTTGCTGTAGCAGCAAAAGAAATGGGAGTGACTGTTATAGGCAACTATAGTCATATTAGCGACAATCCTACTTACCATGATGCAGACATTATTGCAAGTAGCCTAATGGATAGTTTTCTTAAAGGCGAAATAGATCGGGTAGAATTAATCTATCATCACTTTAAGAGCAGGGGCACGCAGATTGTTACACATGAACCACTTCTCCCTATAGAGCTGCAAGCCGAAGGAAAAGAGGAGAATAATAATTACATTATTGAACCCGACCGCCCTACTCTGCTAAAACAACTTGTTCCTAAAGTTATTAAGCTAAAGCTTTTTACAACTCATGTTGATTCTGTTACTTCGGAGCATGCTGCAAGAATGATTGCCATGCAGATTGCAACAGATAATGCAGATAACCTGTCGGAAGAACTTTCTTTAGAGTATAATAAGCTACGTCAGCAATCTATTACAAATGAACTTCTAGATATTATGGGCGGGTCAATGAACCGTTAGAGCTAAATTAGATCTGAAATAGTCAGTAAACCCGGCTATTCCATCTTATTTATTTGTCCAATATAGTTTAGAAGCTCATCCCTACCCTGCTTTTTTTCCGAAGAAGTAATAAAGATTGGCGGAAGCTCTTCCCAACTTTCAAGAAGTTTATCTTTATAAAAATCAATGTTATTTTTTAGTCGTTGAGGTCCTTGTTTGTCCGCTTTTGTAAAAACAATTGCAAAAGGTACACTATTCTCTCCCAACCACTCCATAAACTCAAGGTCTATTTTCTGAGGTTCATGTCTTGAGTCGATCAAAAGGAAAAGGTTAATAAGCTGCTCCCTTTCCAAAATATAATCCTCTATGATTGTTCTGATCTTCTCTCTACCCTCTTTTCCTCTACGAGCATATCCATATCCCGGTAAGTCCACTAAATACCACTCATCATTTATGATAAAGTGATTAATAAGCATAGTTTTACCTGGCTTAGACGAGGTTAGTGCCAGCCCTTTCTTATTAGTAAGCATATTAATTAGTGACGATTTCCCTACATTAGATCTTCCTATAAATGCATATTCAGGTTTGCCATCCTGCGGACAAAGACGGTAATCGCTATTACTTATTACAAATTCGGATGTTTTTATGATCATATTACCTACAATAAATTCATATTATCTGATAAATAAAAACCCTAAAAGTTTCTTTACAAATGATGAAGTTAATCTATTAAGAACGAGCTAATTTACCAGTACTATTTTTTATTGAAACAAACCATAGCCCCAATCCTGTAAGTAAACCATTTAGTAGAAGCAGTTCATATCCAACCTGATAATTGAACAAATGAATCATTACCATTTCAATAATGAAGCACATAACAGGGGCAGCAATTGCCACATATGGAACAAATTTGTCTCTTGGCTTAACTTTCGAGTATAATCCGAAGAAATATAATCCAAGCAGTGGACCATATGTATATGAAGCAAGTTTATAAATTGCAGTAATAATACTATCTGAGCCGATAGCTTCAATAAGCAAGATTATCAATACAAATACAGCACTTATACCCAAATGTACAATTCGTCTGGTTTTAACATCCCGCTTCTCTTGTTCCTTATTTTGTGATAAAGCTTTCATATTAAGAATATCAACACAAAAAGAAGTGGTTAAAGCAGTTAAAGCAGAATCGGCACTTGAAAATGCAGCAGCAACTATTCCCATTACAAAAATACCCAAGACAACCGGTCCTAAGTATTCACTTGCAAGCATTGGAAGAATATTATCCGAAATCTCTGGTAAAACAATAGCATTTTGCTCAGCAAACAAAATCAGCAATACACCAAGACACAGAAACAAAAAGTTAATAGGAGCAAAAGCAAATCCGTATGACACTACGTTTTTCTGAGCATCCTTCAAAGTACGTATAGTAAGATTCTTCTGCATTTGATCCTGATCCAGACCAGTCATTACAATCGTTATGAACATTCCGCTAAAAAACTGCTTAAAAAAGTTTTGAGTGCTGTTCCAATCGTCAAAAACAAATATTCGGGAATGCGGACTCTCCTTTATTGCAACTGCCATAGATGCAAAGTCGAAGTTTAACCATGTAGCCACCTGCCACACAATAAGAACCAGTGCTGTTAAAAACAGAATAGTCTGCAGCCAGTCGGTCCAGATAATTGTTTTTATCCCACTCTGATGGCTATACAACCAGATAACAAGAATAATACCAACAACAGTTACAACAAACGGTACTCCCCATGCATCAAAAACCAGATTTTGCAGAATAAAAGCTACAAGATATAATCTTGCCGCAGCACCTACAATCTTAGAAATAAGGAAAAACCATGCCCCTGTTTTATAGGATTTTGGTCCGTATCGTTGATCCAGATAGCCATAAATTGTTGTAAGATTCAACCGGTAATAAAGAGGAAGAAGTATATAAGCAATTACCAGATATCCAAAGAAGAAACCCAGCACCATCTGCATATAGGTCATGTCCAGATTTCTTACCATACCCGGCACCGAAACAAAGGTAACTCCCGAAATTGACGTGCCAATCATAGCTACTGCCACTACATACCATTTAGAAGATTTATTCGCTCTGAAGAACTCATCGTTGCCAGTTCCTTTTCTACTGGTCAGATAAGATATTAACATTAAAACGCCAAAGTATACAGCGATAATTATAAGGATAAATGAAGATTGCATAACTATTTTTTATGTTGTTATAGTCAAATTCATGTAATGCTCTACAAGCTCTGGAAATGAATCAAACTTCAATGAATATTTTTCAGTATCTCCAAAACCATAAGTCATGTATATGAAAGGAATACCAGCCAGATCCGACTCCCTCCTGTCAGAATCAGTATCACCAATATATACAGGAGACACTAATCTATGTTTATCAATAAGAAGTTTTAAATTATGATGTTTAGGTTTCAGATTCATACCATGTTCCATATAATCGGTGATAAGATGCGTTGTTTTGGTATGATTCATAAAATTCACTAATCCCCCCTCTTCACAGTTACTAAGTAGGAATAGTTTAAATTTTTTTGAGAGAATTTCCATCCCATCTATAACACCGTCATATATTTGTGGATTCATTGTTGGAACCAGATCCTGATACGCATCAGTAACAGCAGCAAAAAGCATATCCTGCTGCTCATCTGTCCATTCAGGTACTAAGTTATTGAGCATAGCTTTAGCCTCTTTACCCATTAAACCAAGGATATCTTCTCTAAGTATTGTAATATTCTTACCACATCTCTCCATTCCCATAGTCCATGCCACGGCATACGTGTCCACGTTATCCCAAAGTGTACCATCCATGTCTAATATCAGGCTGTCAGGCTTATATAATTTTTCCATATTTTTTCGATTGCAAAAGTACTTAACAAAGCTTTACTTTGCAAATAAAAAGGGTTAAAACAAAAACTGCATAACAATTGTTTATCAGTTACAAATCAATACAAATATGAATAAAGAAAAAGTGTGCCTAATAATCAATCCCATTTCGGGTACAGAGTCTAAGAAAAACATACCGGAGTTTGTTGCATCTGCTATAAACCAGAAAGAAATTGATCTTAGCATTCGTATAACAGGATATGCAGGGCATGCAACAGAAATCGCCAGTCATGCCGCAAAAAATAACTATAAATATGTAATTGCTGCCGGTGGAGACGGTACTGTAAATGAAATTGCCCGTACGCTTGTTGATACCGAAACTGCATTGGGCATTCTGCCCCTTGGATCAGGAAATGGTCTTGCCAGAGACCTGGGCATTCCCATAGATATTGAAAAGGCTCTTGATATAATACTTAAAGCTGAAACACGTACAATTGATTATGGAGTAGTTAATGGTCATATCTTTTTCTGCACATGCGGTTTTGGCTTTGATGCTTTTATAAGCGACAGGTTTGCCGATGAACGCAGACGTGGTCCTTTAGGCTATGTTCGCAATATTGTTGAAAGTGTAGTAGATTTTAAAGCTGAAGAGTATTCAATTACATATGATGACGGAGAGCTAACCGAAAAAGCATTTATTCTTACGTGTGCTAATGCATCACAGTATGGAAACGAAGCGCATATAGCTCCCGGTGCAAGCCTGGATGACGGTAAAATGAACGTATCATTACTGAAGCCACTCAATGCTCTGGACGTCCCTCAAACAACAATACAGTTATTCACTAAAAACATCGACAAAAATAGCAAGATGATATCTCTTGTTACTAAGAAGCTGAATGTAAAGAGATCTAAACCTGGCATAATGCACGTTGACGGAGACCCGATAAAAACAGGAAGTGAAGTTAATGTTCATATAGTACACAAGGGGCTAAATGTATTTGCCCCCCGTGAAAATGAGTCAACGTTGCGCAACCGAATTGAATTAGAAAACATATTCAGTACTTTCACCCGTTGGTTTAATTAAACTATTAAACTATCGTTTTTTCCATACAGTAACCTGCAATAATCGTTTTTCAGTTACTCTTGAAGACTTCTTCAAAGTTCTCATCATATCAATCGGTTCACTGTATTGGTCGAAATAAAGACTCAGTAACTCTTTTATTCCATCAAGAGAAGTTACCGGTTCTCCATCTTTTTTGAACCCACCCGGTCGGTTTTCCTGACTAACATTATCAATATCCCAATCATAATCAGAGGCAATGATGAGGTATCCATTTTCATTAATGCGACTATTTATTTTTGATAAAAAGAGAGAAGGATTGCTTAACTCTTCAAGCAAAGCAGGAATAATTACCAAATCATAACCCGTGTAATTTGGTTTCAGATTCATTGCATCAGCTTGCATAAACAATATACGATCCTTAACTTCTGCAAATCCAAAATCATCAAGAACCACATCTCTAAAGAACTGAAGTTCGCCCTCATCCTTCATTGTATACCTTATATAACCCTGCTCCTGCAATTGAATAGGAACCCTGATCATACGAGCAGTAAAATCGAGTGCCGTAACATCATTATACTTAGTTGCCAATTCAAAAGCCAATCGCCCCGTATCAGCATTAAGGTCAAGAACTCTTGCGCTGCTGTCACTAACAATATTTTTTGCCAGTTCAGCTATCTGCTTAGCTATATTATCTTCTGATGTAAATGCATCGCCCCAATTCTCTTCACACGACAGAGATACCTCCACATCAGTTTCATAGTCTGCCTGCTGTATCTTTAATGGCGTATCAGATTCAATATATCTGAATCCTACATGCTGATAAAAATGTCTTCTGAAAGCATATCGCGAGTGAATTGTTGCTTCGTTACCGGTTGAAATCCACGATCCACCTTTGATAAGATTATGCTTACCATCAAAAGTGGGAGTAGAAAAATCGTCATACATAGGGTGAACTTTAAATCCGGGATATCCGGTAATTGGAGTTTCGGTCCATTGCCACACATTACCAATAACATCAAACAACTGCCCCTGTTCAAACATATTAACCGGACATGGCGATGCAAAATGCTCAAGATTTATATTACCCGGAGCCTGTTCCCAATCAGTGGCATCTTCCAATCCGGCTGCCTTGTGCATACGATACCATTCTGCTTCTGTAGGCAATCTATAATTCTTTCCTGTCTTAACACTCTTCCAGTTGCAAAAAGCTTTTGCCTCAAGATAGTTAACCTCAACAGGCCAGTTCCATGGCATTTCAATCTCCTCAGCAACAAGTCGCAGCAAATATCTTCCATCAACCTTGCTCCAGAAAAGAGGCATCTCTGCCTTTCTGAAATTTCTCCAGTTCCACCCCTCTTCGGTCCAGTAACTCTCAGTTACATACCCGCCATCCTCAATAAACTCCAGAAATTCACCATTAGATGTCAGGTACTTAGCAGCATTAAAATCAGCAACATCCTCCTCATATTTTCCATACTCATTATCCCAGCCATAAAGCGGATGATCTAACGGTTTACCAAGACTCATGTGTGCTCCGGCAATTGGCACCATCTCGTTTTCAGGCGCTTCACCTACTATCTCACAACGGTCACCGAATACACCCTGAACAAGATCTTCGAGTGGAAGCTGGCGAATAAGAACTGAAGAAGTCTCTAAATGAATTCTTTCATGTTCAATACCCATCATTACAATCCAGAACGGATTATCCCAATCTATTGGCAACTGCAGAGCAGAGTTATCTATTACATCAAGGATAATTCTTTTAGCTTCATCCCTGTAAGCTCTTACCTCCGATACCGGAGGCCAGTTGTAATTATTATTATCCAGATCATCCCAACTCATTTCATCCACTCCTATAGCAAATATAGATTCAAATGAAGGATTAATCCGTTTGTCGATAATTTTTGCCAGATATAGTTTATTAATGAAGAAAACAGCAGTGTGACCCAAATAAAAAAGTATTATATGCCTTAGCGAGTCGCCTCTCTTATAAAATATATCATCCGATTTCAGTTGTTTATACAACTTTTCGTGAATCTCCCATGCTTTAAGAAAATAATCGCGAATTTCAGCTCTTTTATCTTCAGGATTTCCCGATCTTAAATCAACAGTTTTAGTTAATAAATTATCCATAGCACACTTATATTATCAAATTATTCATTCGTATTTATCACCTTATGCAGATATAATTTATTCATCACAAAGTTTATACCTTGCAGGTTGGTTTTATACTGTTTAATAGAATTAATAGCACAGAACCCCAACTTATTATATAGTTTTAAAGCTGGTGTATTTTCATCCCAAACCCTGATTACAGCATCACTATATTTATATGTGGAAAACTCTAATACATATTCAATAAGTTTTGTTGCAAGCCCCTCTCCTCTAAAATTCTCATGCACCATAACTTCAGCAATATATATCGATTTCTTAATATTAATATCAGGGTGGTTTTTTGCAGGAAACTCATCATCCAATTTTAGAGGAATAGCAGCAATTACTCCGATTACTATTTCACTTGCTATTGCCACAACAACCCAACCAGAGTCGAAATACCTGTACAGAGCAGCCTCAGCTTCATCTTCATCAATAAGCTGGGCAAGTTCTCCCGATGTAAATGAATGCACATAAAGCTTCTTTAGCTCACTTCTGAATTTGTAGTAATTCAACCTGTCAAGTTTTAATATTTCGATTGAATTATTCAAATATGCCATTTTTACTATTCAACAAATATGATTACGGTATGTTCAATTATTCATATGCCCACTTTAAACATTTATAGTAAATAAAAGATTAACTATAACCATGAACAACTCAGCCTTTCAACCGTTTAGATTATAACATCTAAACCATTTATATGCGATAGATGATTTTCCATCAAAATATCAAAAATGATGGTACAATAGGTAAATTAATTAGTTTCAGATAATGAATAGCTAAAATCATTCACTAAATCATTATTATTTGTATATTTGTATTTCAATTTATCATTATGAGCACAATTTTACTTAGCATAGGGTCCAATACGTTTGCAAAAACCAATATAGATAAAGCAAAACGTATGCTATCAAATATATTTCAGGATATTCAATTTAGTGAACCAATTTTCTCAGAACCTGAGGACGACAAATACAAATATTTGTTCCGTAACATTCTGGCAAGTTGCCAAACTGAAATGACACCCGAAGAGGTTATTGAAAAGATTAAGCTTACAGAACGAGCTGTTGGAAGATCTCCCAAAGATAAATATCTTGGGAAAGTAGTAATTGATATTGACCTTCTGAAATATAACGAAGAGATTCTTCGTCCGCAAGACTACGAAAGAGAGTACATTCAGCAGCTTCTAACTATTTTTGAAATAGAAGAGCCTGCAGAGCCTCAAACAGAAATTACAGAATCATCTGCAGACGTTGTGGATGATAACACATCTGATAATAATACGGAAGATAATACAGAAGATAATTAAGGTTTAAATTGGTTATATAAAACCTGACAGTTAATTTAGCTAATTCTTGTAACAGATTTTACACCTTTTACTGCATTTAATTTTTTAATTAGCTGTTCGAGCATCGACTTGTTTGCAATCATAACGGATATGTTTCCCTGAAACAATCCGTCATTTGAATCAATTGATATTGATCGCATCTGTATTCCATCTTCTTTAGATATAATCGACATCAGATTGGCAACAATGTTTATCTGGTCGTTTCCAATCACCCTTAGTATAACAGTATAGCTTGAAGTTCCGGTTTTACCAGACCAGCGTGCTTTTAGCACCCTATATCCAAATCTTGAGAAAAGATCATGGGCATTGGGGCATTTAACCCTGTGAATCTTTATACCTTGCGATGATACAAATCCGAAAATATCATCACCGTAAATTGGGTTGCAGCACTTTGCCAGTTTATAATCTACACCTGTAAGATTCTGATCAATAATCAGCTCATCTCCGCCGGAAACATCGTGATCGTGAGTTTTAAGAGTAAACTCCTCCGCACTTATTGATGCATATGCATCCCTTAATTCCGAATCCTTGTTTTCGAGCTCCAGATACCTGTCAATTACCCAGTTAACATCCAACTTCTCACTTGCAATATCAATATAAAAATCAGTAACAGTCTTGTATCTCAACTTTTTAATTAAATGCATAAGTTGAGAGTCGTCAACCTCTATTTTTCGATTCTTCATTCTCCGGGCAAGCGTCTCTTTGGCTAAATCAACCTGTTCACCTGCCTCCTCTTTAAGAAATTGACGTATTTTTGAACGCGCTTTGGAAGTTACTACATAATTTAGCCAGTCTTGTTTGGGCGACTGGTTAGAGGATGCGTTTATCTCCACCTGATCACCGCTTTTAAGCACATGTTTTATGGGTACATTCTTACCGTTCACCTTTCCCGACACGCATGTTGACCCAAGTTTGGTGTGTATAGAAAAAGCAAAATCCAAAATTGTTGCCCCTTTAGGCAGCTTAAAAAGATCACCTTTTGGAGTAAAGACAAAAATCTCCTCTTCATACAGATCAAGTTTAAAGTCGGTGAGTTTCTGACTTAAGTTACTGTCTTTATCATCAAGCGACTCTCTGAGCGACTGCAACCAACTGTCCAAGCCAGTTTCACTCTTTACCCCCTTATATTTCCAGTGCGCTGCCAGTCCCCTCTCCGCAATCTCATCCATTCTACGCGACCGGATCTGAACTTCAACCCACCGTGAGTTGGGTCCCATTACGGTGATATGCAGCGACTCATAACCATTGCTTTTTGGTATCGACAGCCAATCCTTCAGCCTCTTAGGGTTAGGCTGATACATATCGGTAATTATTGAATAAACCTGCCAGCAATGCGATTTTTCATCCTCCCTATCCGACTCGAGAATCACCCTAATAGCAAAAAGGTCATAAATATTTTCGAACTCAATCTTTTGCTTCTTAAGCTTGTTAAAGATTGAGTGTATAGACTTCGTTCTCCCCTTTATATCATATTTTAGTCCTGTTTTATCGAGCCTCTCCTTAACAGGCTTAATAAACTCATCAATATATTGATCGCGAGACCTCTTAGTCTCATTAAGTTTACGCGCAATAAAATCATATGTCTCCCTGTCGGTATACTTCAAACAAAGATCTTCAAGTTCCGACTTGATGGTGTAAAAACCTAAACGGTGAGCTAATGGAGCATAAAGGTATTTCGCCTCAACAGACAGGTCGAGACGTTTAGTATTTTCAATAACTTTTGCCTCTCGCATTCTCCTGAGATGCTGTGCAATCATTATGAAAACCACACGAATATCTTCAGCAATTGAGAGTAGAAGTTTAATATAATTCTCAGACTCAACAGCTGTTTTTTTATCACTAAACCCACGAATATTTATGAGTCCTTTTAAAATAATTGCTGTTTCCTCGCCAAAATTACTCTTAGTACGCTCTAATGAAAAATAATTATTTAAAGTAGGATGCAGAAGCAAAATTGCACATACCGAAGATTGTTTCACACCAAGCTCATCTACTGCAGTTAGTGCGGTACGCACATCCCCCCATATCTCAGCCTCCAGTTCAGGAAGAGTATCTTTATCAGCCGAACTGAGAAATCCTTCGATTGTGGATTTAATAAGTTCAACTTTTTCCTCTTCCCACTCCTTTCTCAGAAATGAGTAAATCGACTTATAATGATCCAGAAAATCCTCATTAGTATTTACTCCTTTGTATACCATACAGTAACCTATATTTGGTGCAATAAGCAATTAAGCAATACAAATTTACATTTTTCTACGTAATAAGTGTTCAATAATATCGTAATAAGTGTTCAAATAAAATGATTAAAATAAAATCTCATCAATAAATTACTTATAACTCACTATCTTTGTGAAAAGACCAAAATTTAATTTTATTGATATGCGCAAAATAATTTCTCTTATTTTTTTGATTACGCCATTATTACTGATGGCACAACAGAGTGAAGTAGTTACTTTAAATAATAACTGGCAATTTTCGCAAGCCGGCAACGAAGAGTGGCTTGAAGCCGAAGTACCGGGTTCAGTTCAACGTGACCTCATTAAGCATGGTATATTACCCGATCCGTATTATGGTACCAACGAGGAACTTATTCAGTGGGTTGAAGATGAAAACTGGGATTATCGCATAACATTCAACATCACCGCTAAACAGCTTGAATATGATAATGCTCTAATTTTCTTCGAAGGACTTGATACTCACGCTGATGTATTTTTAAACGGGTCGCGTATCCTTCAGTCGGAAAATATGTTTGTGGGACACAAAGTGCCAGTAAAGAATCAACTGTTAGAAGGTGAAAACAAATTGCATATCCGTTTCTATTCGCCTATAGAACGTATGATGCCTGCCCGTGAAACTTATGGCTACGAGTATCCTGCAGGAAACGATCACAGAGAAGAAAAACTTAGCGTATATAACAGAAAAGCGCCTTACCATTTTGGTTGGGACTGGGGTATTCGTATTGTACAAATGGGAATATGGAAACCTGTATCAATCCATTTCTTCAACGATGCGCTAATTGATGACTATTATGTGAAACAGGAGAGTATTTCTAAGCTTAAAGCTGAAATTGATAATCAATTAGAAATTGAATCGCTTGTTGAAACTTCGGCTACCATTGCTGTTGGTTATTCTCTAAATAGTGATAATAGAGCACCGGTAAGTTTTGAAGATTTGAAGCGTTTAAATTATACTGACAAAAATATTACTCTTACTAAGGGGAATAATAAAATCTCGTTGCCATTGATTATCAATAATCCGGAGCTATGGATGCCGGTTAACTGGGGCGAACAGCATCTATATAATTTTTATGTGATGCTCTTAATCGACAATAATATTGTTGATGTAAAGGAGGTTAGAACAGGCCTGCGTACTATAAAACATATTGCCGAAGAGGATGAGCATGGCAGGTCTTACTACTTTGAGGTTAACGGAATTCCAATATTTGCAAAGGGTTCGAATTATATCCCGGGCGAAATATTAACAACGCAGCAGGATGAAGATTACTATGAAAAGTTTTTTGACAACGTAACAGGTGCTAATATGAATATGGTGCGTGTTTGGGGTGGCGGAATATATGAGAATGAGGAGTTTTATCGTCATGCCGACGAGAAAGGTATTCTTGTGTGGCAGGATTTCATTTTTGGATGTACCCCCTACCCCTCTGATGATGCGTTTCTTAATAATGTAAAAGAGGAGGCTGTATATAATATCAAGAGATTAAGAAACCATGCATCTCTGGCTTACTGGTGTGGCAACAATGAGGTGTTGGAAGGACTTAATTATTGGGGCTGGAACAGACAGTATCCTAAAGAAATTATGGACGCCTGGTTCGAGGGATATGACAAGACATTCAGAGAACTGCTACCTAATTTGGTTGAAGAATACGACGGCACACGTAGCTACGTTCACGGTTCGCCTGACATTGCCAACTGGGGGCGACCTGAACTTTTTAATACCGGTGATGTTCATGATTGGGGACTTTGGTATGGTGAACTTCCTTTTGAGGCAATGGCCGACAGGTTACCGCGTTTTGCGAGCGAGTTCGGTTTTCAGTCGTTTCCCGAAATGAAGACAATACGTACGTTTGCAGAACCCGATCAGTGGTTTCTTGAAAGTGATGTAATGAAAATTCACCAAAAAGCTTCTACCGGAAACTCTCTGATTAAAAAATATATGGATATGTATTATATAGAACCTGCCAATTTTGAGGATTTTGTATATCTGGGATTGGTAATGCAGGGTAACGGCATGGAAGAATCTGTTGAGGCAATGCGCAGAGGCAGACCATATTGCATGGGTGCTTTATATTGGCAAATTAATGACAGCTGGCCTGTTGTATCGTGGGCTAGTATCGACTATTACAATAACTGGAAAACCCAGCATTATCGTATGCGCGACGTGTTTGCTCCTCTTGCACTTGGTGTTGAATCGAAAGATGGCAAGCTTAATTATTTCACCATGTCCGACTATCTGCAAGACAGCAACAATCTGCAGCTAACGGTTCAGGTCATTGATTTCAAAAAAGGTTTAGTAAAAGAGTATAAGGAAATAGTAAATGCTAAAGCTAATGACAGTAGAATTGTAAAATCATTTAATATCAGCGAATTGGTTAGCGAAACAGAGAAGTTGCATTCAATGATTCACGCTTTCATTAGTGATAGCAATGGCGATGTGATTTCGATAAAAGATCATTTTTTCTATTGGCCTAACAAGCTTGAACTGCCCGAAACAGAAATAGAATCTAATATATCTTATGCTGATGGTGAATATAAGGTAACGCTCACAAGCAAATATCTGGCAAAAGATGTATTTATTGAAATTCCTGTTATGGGTGCTAAATTTAGTGATAATTTCATCGATTTGCTTCCGGGTGAATCTCAAACAATTATAATTTCATCGCCGGAATTAAAGGCAGATACAAAAACCCCAATCACTGTTAAACATGTGAGAGAGACTTATTAACACGTAGCGGTTAAATTCATTAATTTATCAGCGACTGATTAAATTATGGATAATTTTTAATTAAATGACGGAAAAAAGAAAAAACCTATCCATTCTGATTGTTGTAGCAGTTACATCATTCATGGGTACATTTCTTGTGTCGGCAGTTAATATTGCATTGCCAACTATAGAAAACAATCTATCACTATCAGCACTCGAGTTGAGCTGGATTATTACTTCATTTATACTTGGCACTGCCTTGTTTATGTTGCCTGCAGGTGTATGGGGCGACAGGAGTGATAACCGAAAACTATTTAAGCTCGGGTTAATCATATTTACAATTGCGTCAATAATGTGTTTTATTGCACCTAACGGTCAGTGGCTCATTGCTGCTCGTTTCCTTCAGGGAATTGGCACCGCTTTTTCAAACACTACCGGACAGGCAATTCTTGTCTCCACTTTTCCGCAAGAAAAAAGAGGTGAAGTACTGGGCATTTCGGTATCATCAGTTTATACAGGTCTTGCTTTAGGCCCGCTTTTAGGTGGAATCATAACGCAGCATATGGGCTGGCGCTCACTTTTTATAATAGCATCCTTATTAGGGGTTATAAGTATTATTATTTCACTCATTTATATGAAGAGTGAAAAAAAGACAAAACAAAGAACCGAAAAGAGCGATTGGTTGGGTATAATCCTGTTTATGACAGGTTTATCTGCAATGGTATACGGATCTTCGCAAATACCTTCCACTGTTGGATGGATTCTTATGGTTTCGGGAATAATATTGCTGCTTTTATTCTGGAAAATGGAGAGTCGCGTTTCGCAACCACTGCTAAACACCTCTCTGTTTACTCACAACAGGTTGTTTACCTACTCCAACCTCTCAGCTCTTATTAATTATACTGCCACCTTTGCTATTGTGTTTTTTCTTAGCCTTTACCTTCAAAAGATACAGGGACTTTCGCCTCGAAACGCAGGTGCAATTATTATAGCACAGCCAATTATGATGGCCATTTTCTCACCTATTGTCGGTAAACTTTCAGACCGAATTCAACCTCGCTATTTTGCTACATTAGGAATGATAATGTGTTCAACAGGACTTGCACTTCTTGCACTTTTATCTCACGACACACCAATCTATTTCATAGTTGTGGTACTATTATGGGTTGGATTGGGTTTTGCATTCTTTTCATCGCCAAACATGAGTACAATTATGAGTTCGGTTGAGCGTAAGCATTATGGACAAGCCTCCGGAATTGCCGCCTCAATGAGAGTATTCGGGCAAATTATTAGCATGACCATTATTACTTTTCTAATTACAAACAATTTTGGAACTCAATCTATAGAAGATGTTTCTGACGACCTGTTTATAAACGCAATGAAATGGGGATTCATTATTTTCGCTATAATTGGTATTCCGGGAATATACTTTTCTTTCTTCAGGGGTAATGTAAAGAAAAAATAAAGATTGCTTTTACTGATAATTTGTTCGTGAATCGGAGATGAATTGTTCGTGAATCGGAGATGAATTGGTCGTAAA
>CAZYNA010000034.1:24371-27551 GCA_964648775.1 uncultured Proteiniphilum sp.
TTGTTCGTGAATCGGAGATGAATTGTTCGTGAATCGGAGATGAATTGGTCGTAAATCAGTCGTATTTGGTTCGTACTTTGTTCATACCTGGTTCATACCTGATTCGAACATACCTTAACTTTGCATGAATAATATTTGAATCAGGTTACATTCAAGTTACAGCCATTACTTAGTTAAATATTATGTATCGATTAAGTAAATTATGACTGTCTGAATCCCTCTGCTAATATACTACACATAACTGTCACATAAATACTGTAATATTTTGTAAGGTGATTTTGTTAATATTCTTTCAGGATTTAAGAACAATATAAAACTACTTCTTGTTAAGTTAATAATAAATTGAGGTGATTAATATAAAAAACAGAGGCTTAATATATAATGATAAGCACATTCAAAACTTTAAGAAGTAATCTTAAAAAGGAAAACCCATCGCTGCCAACTCTTAAAGTGGCACTTGTGGGTGATAGCGCTACGCAGTTTCTTGCTACTGCATTAAAAGGGGTTGCAATTGAGAGAGGATATAATTTGAATTTGTTTGAAGCAGATTACAATCAGGTTGAGCGCCAACTGCTGGATACTACTTCGGAGGTGTATGAGTTTGAACCCAACTATGTTATAGCATTTCACTCAACTCACAAATTATTAAGTAACTACAATAAAACAGCTACGGAGAGGCAACATCTTTTTGCCGATGAACGTATTGAGCTGGTAAAAAATATTGCCTCAACGGTTAAGTCACGACTTATATACTTCAATTATCCTGAGATTGATGATACTGTTTTTGGTAGTTTTGCAAACAAGGTAGAAAGTTCATTTACTTACCAGGTGCGGAAGCTAAATCTGGCGCTTATGGACCTGAGCAGGAGTATGCCAAATCTTTTTATCTGCGATATTGCATCGTTGCAGAATAAACTTGGAAGAGATTTCATGTTTCACCCTGCAGTATATATTGGTAGCGAGATGGTGTTGTCGGTTGATGCAATTCCTTATGTTGCAGCACGAACAATGGATATAATTGGGGCTATTCAGGGTAAGTTTAAAAAATGTCTGATTCTGGATCTCGATAATACAGTTTGGGGTGGAATTGTTGGCGACGACGGTTATGAAAGACTTGAGCTGGGGCATGAACTGGGTATCGGCAAGGCTTTCACCGAGTTTCAGGAGTGGGCATTAAAGCTCAAGAACAGGGGTATAATTTTGGCTGTATGTTCAAAGAACAATGAGGACACTGCCAAAGAGCCTTTCGAGAAACACCCCGAAATGGTACTCAGGCTTGATGACATTGCTGTTTTTGTTGCAAACTGGGAAAATAAGGCAGATAATATTCGTTATATACAGTCGATTCTTAATATAGGGTTCGACTCAATGGTATTTTTAGATGATAATCCGTTTGAGAGAAACATTGTGAGAGAAAACCTGCCTGAGGTTACGGTACCCGAACTTCCTGAAGATCCTGCTCATTATCTTGAGTATATATATAGTCTTAACCTTTTTGAGACAACAACCTACTCGAGTGCCGATGCCGAAAGAACAAAACAATATCAGATTGAGTCGCAGCGAGCAGCAACACAAATGAGTTTTACTAATGAAGCTGATTTTCTTAAAAGTCTGGATATGATCTCTGAAGTGAGTCAGTTTAACTCATTCAATACACCCAGAGTCTCACAGCTTTCACAACGAAGTAATCAGTTCAATCTACGCACCGTACGTTATACTGAGTCGGATATTGACAGAATCTCAAAAGATGACAAGTATCAGAGTTTCAGTTTTACACTTGGCGATAAGTTTGGTGATAACGGATTGATCTGCGTAATTATACTTGAGAAAAAAGATCAGGATACACTCTTCATCGACACATGGTTTATGAGTTGCAGAGTACTAAAACGGGGAATGGAGAATTTCACACTTAACACCATTGTTGAATACGCCAAAGAGAACGGAATTAAAACAATTATAGGTGAATATATACCAACACCAAAAAATAAAATGGTAGAAGATCACTATACAAGGCTGGGCTTCGAACCCTCTGCTAATGAGTCACATAATCTTTTCAGTCTTAATGTTAGTGATTACAAAACAAAAGAGAACTATATTAAATCACATAAGATATAAACATTTAATTATATGGAACTTAACGGAATTTTTGACAAGGTACAGGATGTTTTTCGCGACATATTTGACGAGGAAGATTTAGTTATAACACAAGAAACCACCGCATCTGATGTTGACGGGTGGGACTCGCTTACTCACATTCAACTTGTTGTTGCTATTGAAAAAGCTTTTAAGATAAAGTTCTCTTCGAAAGAGATTTTATCGTGGAAGAATGTGGGGGAGTTGTTAAATAGCATTGTCAACCA
This sequence comes from uncultured Proteiniphilum sp., assembly GCA_964648775.1. GTDB lineage: Bacteria > Bacteroidota > Bacteroidia > Bacteroidales > Dysgonomonadaceae > Proteiniphilum. The sequence continues at coordinate 26,732 of CAZYNA010000034.1, forward strand.
TAATACTGTCTAACATTAATGTGAATTTTTTTGCACCTGTTTCGTTTAAGTGGTTAGCATCATAGTAATCATCTTCAGTGAAACGCTGATCATCTGAGAAATCAAGAAACAAAACATTATCATATTTTGCAGCAAAGTAATTACAAAATTCATTTTGCTGTATTATATATTCATTCTTCAGGTTTTCTCTATACGACTTATATATAGGCAATTTTACAAGGATTACAGTTATATCTCTTTCTTCACTTTTTCTTATTATATCTTCCAAATACTCTTTGTTTTGATTGATTCTATCTAAGTTAAAACCTTCGGTTATTAATGCATTATGACCAGAAGCAGCCCTTGCACCATCATCCCACTCTTCCCGGCGATTATCTAAAGTATACTTGTCACCAAACCCTCTATCGTCTACTGTGAGTTCCGATTCATTTTTTAAACCTACTAATGTTAATAAGCCTTTACCAGCTTTTTTGAATGTATTGATATCATGATAATATAGTTCATAGTTATACTTACTTTCCCACTTATAAAAATTACTTCCGTAATAAATATTATAAAATTTCACCCTCCACCATTCATCACTGTCTTCCATGAAACCAAATGGTGACCAGTATTCAACACCCACAATAACATATCTGAGTGAAGGCATATCATCTATGAATTTATTAAATATATATTGGTCGAAATTAAATGACTGTGAATAATGAGCAGAATTAAAACCTTCTGCATGAAAATATTCCGGATTAATATTATGCAAAACCGAAGAAGCTCCCAAAGCAAGTATTTCAACATCTTTACTATTTTGTGTAAGCCATTTATT
>CAZYNA010000035.1:0-25937 GCA_964648775.1 uncultured Proteiniphilum sp.
AGACACGAAGACTCAAATATTCCCGAAGGCAGAAATTATCATGGATTATCACTGAGCTCTGAAGATGGTATAAAATGGCAGGAGACTCATCCATTATCTGAAAGAAGCATCTATTTAAGAAAGGATTTTTCGACAAACAAAGAGATTAAAGATGCCATTATATATATAAGCGGACTGGGGCATTATGAACTGACACTTAATGGTGAGATACTGGGTGATTCTCAATTTGATCCGATGTGGAGTGATTACGATAAAACCGTTTATTACAATGCTTATGATATTACCGATCAGCTTGAGAACGAAAACGCAATTGGCGTACTCTTGGGTAATGGATTCTATAACCAACAAGGAGGACGGTATGTGAAAATGCAGGTGAGCTTTGGTCCGCCTACCCTCTTTTTCAAAATGAATATAACTTATACTGATGGCTCTACCGAAGAAATCACTTCTGATGAGACCTGGAAATATTCACTTAGTCCGCTTGTTTTTAACGATATGTATGGAGGTGAAGATTATGACGCACAACTTGAGCAACCGGGCTGGGACAGTTATGGATTTGATGATTCTGAATGGAAACCTGTTGTAATTCAGGATGCCCCAAAAGGGAAGCTTACCCCACAGACTACTTTCCCAATCAAAATAATGGAGAGGTACTCTGCACAATCGGTTAAGAGAGTTGGAGATGCGTATGTTTATGATATGGGGCAAAATCTTTCCGGGTTTCCTAAAATAAAAGTTTCCGGCAATAAAGGAGATAAGATAAGATTGACATTGGGAGAAAATATTTTCGAAGATGGTTCAGTTAACCAGTCACAGTCGGGAAGCCCTTACTATTTTGAATATACTCTTAAAGGTGATGATGAAGAAATATGGCAGCCTCGTTTTTCATATTACGGGTACAGATACATTCAGATTGATGGTGCAAAACCGGAATCGAATAGAAATGACGACAGGGGCTTGCCGGTTGTAAAAGATATTGAATCGCTTTTTGTGTATAATTCTAATCCTGAAACTTCTACTTTTTATAGTTCTAATGAGATATTTAATAACACACACCGACTGATCGTGAATGCGATGAAAAGTAATATGCACGCAGTATTTACTGATTGTCCACATAGAGAAAAGCTGGGATGGCTGGAACAGGTGCATCTTAATGGTCCGGGGTTATTCTACAATTTTAATCTGACTACATTCGCACCAAAAATAATGCAGGATATTAGGGATTCTCAACTTGTAAACGGACTTGTGCCTGATATAGCTCCGGAGTACGTTGTGTTCGTTGATGGTTTTAGAGATTCACCCGAGTGGGGGAGTACATCAGTTATTCTTCCATTTATGTATTATGAATATTACGGCGATAATTCACTAATCACTGACTATTATGACGTGATGAAGAGATATGTTGATTATCTGACTTCAACCGCAACAAATCATATTGTTTATCACGGACTTGGAGATTGGTGCGATTACAGAGAAGATCAACCGTATGGAATTTCTCATAATACGCCTGTAGCGCTTTCAGCATCAACTCATTACTATATGGTTATTGACTACCTGGTTAAGGCAGCAGAAATAACAGGGAACAAGGAGGATGAACAACACTATTCTAAATTGAGAAATGAAGTTAGAGATGCATTTAACCGGGAGTTTTTTGATGAGAAAAACATGACATATGGCACAGGTAGTCAGGCTTCAAACTCAATGCCACTGTTTGCCGGTATAGTAGAGCGGGAAAACAGAGATGCAGTATTGCAAAGCCTTGTAAAAAACATTGAAGAGAGGGGTTATCGCCTTTCTACCGGTGATGTTGGGAACCGATATCTTTTCCAGACTTTGGCAGAAAATGATCTTAATGATCTAATGTATAAGATGCATAATCATGAGGATGTACCCGGTTATGGATTTCAGCTTCAGTTTGGAGCAACAACTCTTACTGAGTTATGGGACCCCAGAGCTGGTGCTTCCTGGAATCATTTTATGATGGGACAAATTGAGGAGTGGTTTTTTAAATCACTTGCAGGTATCAGATCAGAGGGTAATAGCGGTTATAAAAATATTGTTATTGCTCCTAAGCCTGTTGGTGACCTAAAGTTTGTTGAAGCTTCATACGAATCAATATATGGTAAGATAGACGTTAACTGGAGAAATGAAAATGGCACTTTCAATCTTAGTGTATCTGTTCCGGCCAACTGTAGTGCAAAAATATTTCTACCTGATGATAATGAGAGCATAGAGGTTGGCAGCGGCAGCTACAACTTCACAAAAGAGATGTAAATAGATAAATTAGAATTGAATATATTTAGTTAAAGGATAAAATAATGTACAAAACACTTTTAGTTTTTTCGCTTGTGATGATTTCTATAGGCCTGACTGGTCAGAATGTTATTGATTTACAGACTGACTATCTCGAAAACCCAATAGGAATTGATAACCCAAATCCTAGACTTACATGGAAAATTGACAATAGTAAAGATGGTGCTAAACAGACTGCATATTCTATTGTTGTTGGAACGAACGACGAATTAGTGCACAGTGATTATATCAAATGGAACAGCGGTAAGGTAGAGTCTGAAGATCAACTAATTGTTTATAACGGAGAAGAGCTTCAACCTTTTACTAAATACTACTGGAAAGTAACTATTTGGGATGAAAACCAAAATGAAAGCAGCTCTGATATTCACTCATTTGAGACAGGGATGATGGATATCAGCAACTGGCAAGGTAATTGGATTAGTGATGGAAGAGATATCAATTATAAGCCGGCACCTCTTTTCCGAAAAGAGTTTAACACCAACAAAGAGATCAAGTCTGCAAGGGCATATATTGCAGTTGGAGGATTATTTGAGCTTCAGGTAAATGGAGAGAAAATAGGTGATCAACGTCTTGATCCGATGTACACACGTTTTGACAGACGGAACTTATATGTAACACACGATGTAACCAATCAGCTTAAACAAGGAGAAAATGCCATTGGCGTTATTCTTGGCAATGGCTGGTATAATCACCAGTCGCTTGCAGTTTGGGATTTTGAAAGAGCACCATGGAGAAACAGGCCGGCTTTTTGTCTCGACTTAAGAATTATATATTCCGATGGAACATGTGAGACTATTTACACAGATTTAAGCTGGAAAAAATCAGACAGTCCCATTATATTCAACAGTATTTATACAGCTGAACACTATGATGCAAGGATGGAACAAGAAGGATGGAGCGAACCGGGCTATGACGATTCTGAGTGGCAGGGGGTGAGACTCAGGTCAGCACCATCAGAAAAAATAACTGCACAGCAGATCAGACCTGTAAGAAATGTTCTTGAGATACCAGCAATATCGTTTAAAAAGATTGATGATCAAACATATTGGTACGATTTCGGACAAAACATGTCGGGAGTAACCAGAATAAATATCACCGGAAAAGAGGGAACCGAACTTAGGATAAAGCATGGCGAGAGACTTGATGAGAATAACAGAATTGATTTGGCAAATATTGATGTTTATTATCGCGGAGATAATGAAACTGATCCCTTTCAAACAGACATTTTGATTTTGAGCGGAAAAGATGAAGATGAATTTATGGCCCGTTTCAATTATAAGGGATTTCGATATGTGGAGGTTATAAGTAATGAGCCGGTAGAGCTCAACGAAAACAGTCTGATTGCCTATTTTATGCATAGTGATGTGCCGCCCGTGGGCAAAATAGAGACCTCCAGCAAACTCATAAACAGGTTGTGGTGGGCAACAAATAATGCTTATCTCTCGAACCTTATGGGTTATCCAACCGACTGCCCGCAGCGTGAAAAGAACGGATGGACTGGGGATGGACATTTTGCCATTGAAACCGCTCTGTATAATTTTGACGGGATAACAGTTTATGAAAAATGGCTGGCCGATCATCGTGATGAGCAGCAACCAAACGGAGTTTTACCTGATATTATTCCAACAGGAGGATGGGGTTATGGAACTTCAAACGGGTTAGACTGGACAAGCACTATTGCCATTATTCCATGGGAAATCTACAGGTTCTACGGAGACAGTAAGTTATTGGCTGACACCTATTATAACATTAAAAGATATGTAGACTATGTTGACCGGATAAGTGATGAGGGATTAACTTCGTGGGGACGCGGCGATTGGGTGCCGGTTAAGTCCCGTTCAAATCTTGAGCTTACCTCATCTGTTTATTTTTATGTTGACACTAAGATTCTCGCAGAAGCTGCCAAACTTTTTGGAAAGGAGAATGATTACAAACATTATTCCATTCTGGCTGAGAAAATAAAAAATGCTATTAACAACAAGTATCTTAACCGTGAAACAGGAATTTATGCGAGTGGAACTCAAACAGAACTTAGTGTTACTCTACAATGGAAGGTGGTACCCGAAGATATGGTACCGATTGTTGCAGAGAACCTTGCAAAGAAGGTAGAAGAAGCTGACTTCCATCTGGATGTGGGTGTTTTGGGTGCAAAAGCTCTATTAAATGCATTAAGCGAAAACGGCTACCCTGATGTCGCATATAAGGTTGCCGTTCAGGACACATACCCATCGTGGGGTTGGTGGATAGTAAACGGTGCAACTACACTTCTGGAAAACTGGGATTTGGATGCTGAACGTGATATCTCAGATAATCATATGATGTTTGGTGAAATAGGTGCATGGTTTTATAAAGGATTAGGTGGTATTTATCCTGATGCAGAGCAGCCCGGCTTTAAGCATATAATATTGAAACCGTATTTTGAGAAGGAGTTGGAGAACTTCAGGGCAGAATTTAGATCGCCTTACGGACAAATTGTGTCTGATTGGAAATGGAACGGCAATATTGTGGAATATGATATAGTAATTCCAGCAAATAGCAGTGCTACGTTTTATGTACCCGACAATGCAGTAGTTAAGGGAGTAGATACAAAAGGACTTAACTATATTTATCTCGATTCGGGCAGTTACGCTTTTAAGATTGAAATAATATAAACACAAAAACATGGATACAAGAATAATTTCATTTGTTACCATATTGGTATTGTTTTTTCAGTCGGCAATTGCACAGGATAAACTATCTGCTATATCGGAAATTGAAGTTAGCGGATTTGTTGGCGATAAACTGAACGCATCTTATTTAAACAGAATACTTGCGCAGGATGTTGACAAGCTTGTACACCCATTCACGGTTAGGGATGAACATAGCTGCTGGCAGGGTGAATTTTGGGGTAAATGGTTTACATCAGCAGTACTTGCCTATAATTACAAGCCTACACCTGAATTGGCTGATAAACTAAAGTATGCTGTAGATGAATTAATAAAAACTCAAACTATTGATGGATATATTGGCAATTATGCTCCTGAAAGCCGATTGCAAGCTTGGGATATTTGGGGGAGAAAGTATTGCATGCTGGGGTTAATTGCATATTATGACATTTCAAATGATAAAGTGGCATTGAATGCTGCAGCTAAAGAGGCAGATTTTCTTATAAAGGAGCTTGAGGATAAAAATGCTAACATAGTAGAAATGGGGAATCACAGAGGAATGGCCGCTTCTTCAGTTCTGGAACCAATTTGCCAGCTATACAACCGCACAGGGGAAAAGAAATATCTTGAATTTGCAGAAGAAATTGTAAGACAATGGGAAACACCGGTTGGACCGCAGTTAATCTCTAAAGCTGATATTCCGGTAGCCAATAGATTCCCAAAACCGGAAACAAGTTGGTATGGTTGGGAACAAGGACAAAAGGCTTACGAGATGATGTCTTGCTATGAGGGATTAATTGAGTTATATAGAATAACCGGAAAAGAAGAGTATAAGGAGGCAGCAGAGAAAACATGGCAAAGTATAATCGATAGTGAAATAAATATTGCCGGATCGGGTTCTGCAATGGAGACCTGGTTTTCGGGGAAAAAGAAGCAAACTCTACCAATTGCTCATTATCAAGAGACTTGCGTTACTGTTACTTGGATTAAGTTTAATCAACAACTGCTGCGTTTAACAGGAGACGCTAAATATGCTGATGAAATTGAGAAAACATTCTATAACGCCCTTTTAGGCGCAATGAAGCCGGACGGATCTGACTGGGCAAAATATACCCCTTTATCGGGTCAGAGACTGGAAGGTTCGGAGCAGTGTGGAATGGGTCTTAACTGTTGTAACGCAAGTGGACCAAGAGGCTTATTCACAATTCCATTTACTACGGTAATGAATTCTAATGAGGGTGTTTATATCAATTTCTATATTGATGGCTCTTACCGGACTCATACTCCTGATAAACAATCGATAGTGATAAAACAGAGTACCGACTATCCGGTTTCTGGGGTTATAAACCTTGAACTGGAGTTGCCAAAAAGTGAAAACATAGAGGTTGCTGTAAGAATTCCATTCTGGAGCACAGGATACAAGGTATATATTAATGATAAAGAATTTGCTTCAACAGGAAATGCAGAGGAGGCTGTCGCCGGCAGTTATCTTAAAATTAACCGTATGTGGAATGATAATGATAAAATTTCCATAAACTTTGACATGAAAGGGAAATTACACAAAATAGGAGAATTACATGAGTATATTGCTATAACGCGTGGACCGGTTGTATTATCAAGAGATGAAAGACTTGGTGATCCATCACTTGAAGCAATATTGACACCTATAGTAAATGAAGATGGATTTATTGAGTTGAACACCGAAAAATCTCCTGATAAGGAGGTATGGATGTTATTCTCAACAGACTTTATTCCGGAATCTTATACTGAAACGGGCTCAGAACCCATAAAAGTGAATCTATGTGATTATGCTTCTGCCGGTAACACATCAAACAGATTTCCATTCTTTAAATCATGGTTACCACAATTATATAACCCAAGAAATTAATAAACAATAATGAAATCAAAAGAATTATTTAATTATCTGTTTGTACTTACTTTAACACTACTTGTGGTATCATGTACGAACAATACATACAGCAGTATAAAGCCTGTAAAACTTACAGTTGAATATCTTAAAAACCCAACCGGTTTGGATATTGAACAACCTCGTTTAAGCTGGGTGTTGGAACCGACAAAAGAGACTTCATTCGGTCAGAAACAGACTGCATACCGTATACTTGTCAGCAGTTCTTCTAAAATACTAAAAAGCAATACCGGTGATATTTGGGACTCAGGATGGGTTAACTCTGACAATATGCAACTAATTGAATATGAAGGCGCACCTTTAAAATCAGACAACAACTATTATTGGAAAGTGGCTGTAAAAGATGAGAATGGGCATGAGTCTGTTTTTAGTGATGAATCTACATGGAGCACAGGTCTGTTTTCACAAAAAGAATGGACAGCTAAATGGATTGGAACCGGAGAGTCATACAATCCTGCAGAGGGTCCGAACAAGATGTATGATCCATGGTTCAGAAAAACATTTGAATTGAACGAGAAGCCTTCAAAAGCTACTCTTTTTGTTGCCTCTGTTGGGTATCATGAAGTGTATGTAAATGGGGTAAAAATAGGAGATCATGTTCTGGCTCCGGTAGCTACCGACCATACTCAGCGTGCCCGGTATATTGCATACGATATAGCACCTGAATTAACTAAAGGTGAAAATGTTGTAACTCTCTGGCTTGGTACTGCATGGTCTATTTTTGCCCCTTACGCAACAGACGACAAGCCACGTGCGCCAATTGTTATTGCACAGACTGATATTTATGGTAAGTCGGATACCTCAATAATGCGCATTGCAACTGATGAGAGTTGGAAAACACATCCAAGCCCCAATAAACTGATTGGGAACTGGGGCTTTGGTGTAGGTGGTTATGGTGGCGAAATATGGGATGCAAACAGAGAAATAGACGACTGGAATTTAGTTGGTCTTGACGACAACGGCTGGAACAATGCAGTAACCCTAAATCCTTCTCTTACACTTTCGGCGCAGCAGGCTGAACCAAACCGACTTATCGATGAAATTCATCCTGTTGATATTGAAGCCAGACCCGACGGATCATACAGAGTTGATATGGGCGTTAATTTTGCAGGCTGGACAGACATTAGAATAAAGGGTAATCCGGGCGATACTGTCAGATTCCTTTTTTCTGAGAGAGAAAATGAGGACATGACATTTGCTCTGCATAGCGCATACATCACCGATGACTCAGGTAAAGGTATTTTTCAGAATAGGTTTAACTATATGTCTGGAAGATGGATTACAATTATTGGTGCAACATCAGCACCTACACGTGAAGACATTATTGGCTGGATGATTCGTACTGATTTTGCAGATGCAACAGACTTTAAGAGCTCTAATCCTTTGCAGAACTGGATTTATAATACAGTAAAATGGACATTCGAGAATCTATCACTTGGAGGATTTATTGTGGATTGTCCGCAGCGAGAGAGGTTTGGATATGGAGGCGACGCACATGCAACTTCAGAAACAGGACTGCTTAATTATAAATTGGGTGCATTCTATACAAAATGGCTGGAGGACTGGCGCGATGTTCAGGGTACTGAGCCTATGGTTGGTAATATGAACGACCCGGAATGGGCATTTAAGCAGGAAGGGAGCGGCAGACCATTGGGAGGAGGAGTATTGCCTCAAACTGCACCTACTTATCATGGAGGGGGAGGACCGGCATGGGGTGGTATTGTTGTAACTCTGCCATGGTTTATATACAGATATCATGGCGATACCCGGGTACTTGAGGAGAACTTTGAAATGATAAAGGGATGGCTTGAGTTTTTAGACAGTCATGTTACAGACAATATGCTAAACAGATATGGAGGCAGATGGGATTTTTTGGGCGACTGGCTTTGGCCTGGTGCAACAGAACAAGGAATGAATAATTACTCTGATGAAACACTGTTTTTTAATAATTGCTATTGGGTATATAACCTTAAAACTGCTGCTAAAATAGCAGAAGTTATAGGCATGGAAGCTGAAGCTGCTACCTGGACAAAACAAGCAGAGTTGGCAAGTGAAGCTATTCATAATAAATATTTTCATCCGGAAGAGTTTAACTACTCAGATAAAACAATGAGAAGTCTTGCTGCTGCACTTTACGGAGATATTATGCCTTCTGAGTTACGCCGGCAGGTGATGCAGAGTCTGGAGAACGAAATCCTAATTAATAAGAACGGGCATATAGATGTTGGAATTACAGGTGGTGCAATGCTTTTTAAAGTTCTCCGTGACGAGTGCCGGGATGATCTGATATATTCAATGACATCGCAAACAGACTATCCAAGCTGGGGATTAATGCGTGAGAGTGATGCCACAACGATTTGGGAAATGTGGGAAAAAGATCTGCGGGGCCATTCTCTTCTGCACAGTTCATACCTTTACCCTGGCGCATGGTATATTGATGGTGTTGCAGGTATAAAACAGGATTATATAGTTCCCGGATATAGAAAATTTGATGTAATAATACCTAAATTGTCAGAGTCACAGGTATCGTGGGCTAAAGCCGACTTCGATTCGCCCTCGGGACTAATTAAGTCTACCTGGAAAAGGGAAAACGGAAATCTTAAAGTTGCTGTAACTGTACCTCCTAATACAAAAGCTACAGTTTGGATTCATGCAGAGGACGGTAATAATATAACTGAAGAGAGCGGATTTTCAAAGAAGATTGGCGAACAGGATGGATATCAGTTATATGAAGTTGAAGCAGGTAATTATAAGTTTTCAGTCTTAAATAATTAAAATATTTAATGAAAATAAATTCATATAACTAATCAGAAACAAGAATAATGAAAAACAAAACAATTTTAATCGGACTACTAATGAGCCTGATAATGGGTTGCGTATGTTTAACAGGATGCACTGAAGCTCTTGTTAAAGTGGAATCATTAAAGGTTGAAATGCAAGAAAACCCCGAAGGGGTGGGAACAACTACTCCCCGATTCTCATGGCAAATTAGCTCTGCTAAACCTAACCTTGAGCAAATATCTTACAGAATTCAGGTTGCACTCTCTGAGAAAGATCTTAAGCAAGAAACAAATCTAATCTGGGAGTCAGGGGATATTACCGGCAATGAGACAATTTTGATCCCTTATGACGGCAACAGCCTGAACTCAAGAGGTAAGTATTTCTGGAGAGTGAAAGTTAACACTAATCAAGGAGAAAGCAACTGGAGCAGCCAAGGTAGCTGGTCGATGGCATTACTAAATGACTCTGAATGGAAAGCAAAATGGATTGGTGAAGATGCAATGTCAAACCCAGGTGAGACTGATAAGGGAAACACCCGACTTGCTGCCCGTTATCTTCGCAAACCATTTGAAAGTAAAAGTAAGGTAGAAAGAGCAATGCTTTATATCTCCGGTCAGGGTGTTTACGAAGCTTATATCAATGGTCAGAAAATATCAGATGATGTTCTTGCGCCAACTGTTTCCTGGTATCCAGACAGGGTGTATTACAATGTTTATGATGTTACGTCTAAAATAGATAAAAAAGATAATTTGCTGGGAGTAGTTCTGGGAAGTGGTCGCTATTTTGGAATGCGCAATTCTTTTAGCCAGATGTTTGGACTCCCCGGGCTACTCGCCCAATTGGAAATTGAATATAGTGACGGAACAACGGATATTATAGTAACCGATGAGTCATGGAGAGTTACTTCAAAAGGTCCTATAGTTACAAATAATGAGTTTGATGGAGAAGAATATGATTCGCGACTTGAGCTTGGAGATTGGCATTTAGCTGACTATGACGACTCTGACTGGCTTCTTGCAGACCTTATGGTAGCACCTGAAGGGAAGTTGACACCTCAGCCTAATCCAAATATTCAGGTTCAGGAAGAGCTTAATCCAATAGAAATATCTGAACTCTCTGATAATAAGTATATAATTGACATGGGGCAGAACATGGTAGGATGGGTTTCGATTAACAACCTCAGGGGTAAAAAAGACCAACCCGTTACTATGAGATTTGCAGAAACTCTTAAGGATGATGGAACGCTCTATCTTGACAACCTTAGAGGTGCACTTGTAACAGATATTTACACACCTGCAGAGGATGGTACTTTCAGTTGGGAGCCAAAATTTGTTTTCCATGGATTCAGATTTGTAGAGATATCAGGACTTGATTATGAGCCCAATATTTCCAACTTTACGGGTAAAGTTGTATATGATAAAATGGAAACTACGGGGGCGTTTGAAACAAACAACGAAACAATCAACCAGTTATTCAAAAATGCATATTGGGGAATCAGGGGAAATTACAGAGGCATGCCAACCGACTGTCCGCAGCGCGACGAGCGTGTAGGGTGGCTTGGCGACCGAACTACGGGTAGTTTCGGAGAGGCGTTTGTGTTTAATAATGCTCTTCTTTATAGTAAATGGTTACAGGATATTGAGGATTCACAAAGCCCGGAAGGCAGTATTTCTGTTGTTTCACCCAAATATTGGACAATCTATAACGACGACGTAACCTGGCCTGCTGCATACTTCTATAGTGCTAAAATGCTCTGGCAACACTTTGGTGATACTAAGCCTGTTTTCAAACATTATACCTCAATGAGAAAGTATTTAGAGCGTATACAAGAGGTTTCAATGCAGGATTATATAATTACAAAAGATACTTATGGCGATTGGTGCATGCCACCTGAATCGCAGGAGCTTATTCACTCTCAGGACCCATCAAGGCGAACTGCCGGTCCGGTTCTAAGCACAACAGTTTACTATAGTTTATTGAATTATATGATTGAATTTGCAGAGCTAACGGGTAATGATCAGGATATTCCCGAATATCGAAAGCTTGCATCGCAAATTAAAGATGCCTACAATAGTAAATACTTTAATGCTGAAACAGCTGAATATGATAACAATACGGTTACTGCCAACATTCTCTCACTCAGGTTGGGGTTAGTTCCTGAAGGCAGAGAAAATGAGGTTTTTGATAATATTGTAGAGAAGACTGAGGTTGATTTTAATGGGCATGTGAGTACTGGTGTATTGGGTATTCAGCACCTTATGAGAGGTCTCACCGAGTACGGAAATATCGATTTGGCATATAAAATAGTTACCAACAAAACATACCCAAGTTGGGGTTATATGATTGAAAAAGGTGCAACTACAATTTGGGAGTTATGGAATGGCGATACAGCCAATCCTGCAATGAACTCGGGCAATCACGTGATGCTTCTGGGTGATCTTCTTATCTGGTTTTATGAGGATCTTGCCGGAATAAAAAACCATCCTGAAGCTGTAGCATTTAAGAAGCTTTTAATGGAACCAAAATTCCCTGAAGGATTGACACATGTTAATGCAACCTATGAATCAGTAAGAGGTGACATACACAGCGAATGGACAAAAACAGATAGCAGTTTCAGCTGGGATATTACCATTCCGGGCAATACATCAGCTATTGTAAAACTTCCAGAGACATTTAATATTGATGAACCTTCGGGCGACGGTGTAAGAAACGTAACTAAAACAGAAGGTGGAATTGAAATAGAGTTAGGTTCAGGAACTTACCATTTAACAGGTAATTTCTAACCAAACATTCAAATCTTAATCTTCATCAGTTACACAACCATGTGAGGCATCCTTTACCAGTTTTGCAAACTTGTAGAGGATGCCATTTTTAGCTTTTAGTGCCGGTTGCTGCCAATTGCCCCTGCGTTTTGCAATCTCCTCGTCGGATAATTTCACATTAATAGAGTTATTTACTGCATCAATCTCAATTATATCATTATCCTCAACAAGTCCGATCAGACCTCCCTCAAAAGCTTCAGGGGTTATATGCCCAACTACAAATCCGTGGGTGCCTCCACTAAACCTTCCATCAGTTATCAGAGCAACCGATTTACCAAGTCCAGCCCCAATAATTGCTGAAGTTGGCTTAAGCATCTCAGGCATACCGGGTGCTCCTTTAGGGCCTTCATTCTTGATAACCACCACATCACCAGCTTTAACTCTTCCGTCTGAAATACCAGCAATAAGGTTCTTTTCCCCATCAAACACACGGGCAGGTCCTTCAAACCGTTCTCCCTCCTTACCGCTTATCTTTGCAACACTACCCCTTTCAGCCAGGTTACCATACAGAATCTGTAAATGACCTTGCGGCTTCAACGGCTTTTCAACCGGAACAATAATATCCTGAGTTGTAAAATCCAGGTCGGGTACACCCTCAAGATTATCTGCTATAGTTTTTCCGGTAACAGTCATACAATCACCATGAAGCATACCCTTCTTTAGAAGATATTTCATAACTGCCGGCACACCACCCTTGTTATGTAAATCTTCCATCAGATATCTTCCACTTGGTTTGAAGTCTGCAATTAATGGTACCTTATCACTAAACACCTGAAAATCATCTATTGTAAGCTCAACATCAACACTTCTTGCCATTGCAAGAAGATGCAACACCGCATTAGTGCTTCCACCCAATGCAATTGTTATTGTTATTGCATTCTCAAAAGCTTTACGCGTCATTATATCTCTGGGCTTTATATCTCTTTCAAGAAGTAATCTGATATACTTACCTGCATCGTGGCATTCTTGTCTTTTTTCTTTACTTACAGCGGGATTACTGCTACTGTAAGGAAGACTCATTCCCATTGCTTCAATAGCAGAGGCCATCGTATTTGCCGTGTACATACCACCGCAGGCACCGGGACCGGGGCAACTTCTTTTTACTATCTCTTTAAAGTCTTTCTCATCAAGTTTTCCTGCAATCTTTTCTCCCAATGCCTCAAAGGCAGAAACAATATTCAAATCCTGACCCTTATAATGCCCGGGCGCAATTGTACCACCATACACCATGATAGAAGGTCTGTTAAGTCGACCCATGGCAATCAGAGATCCGGGCATATTTTTATCACATCCCGGCACCGCAATAAGTGCATCGTAGTACTGTGCGCCACAAACTGTTTCAATTGAATCTGCAATAACTTCTCTGCTAACAAGAGAATAACGCATACCATCCGTACCGTTGCTCATGCCATCACTCACCCCAATTGTATGAAATATAAATCCTGCAAGACGATTTTTCCATACTCCTTTCTTGATCTCCATTGAGAGAGCATTTAAGTGCATGTTACAGGGATTTCCGTCGTATCCCATACTAACAATACCTACCTGTGCTTTTTCAAGATCTTCCTCACTGAGTCCCAGCGCATAAAGCTGTGCCTGCGCTGCAGGTTGTGTTGGGTCTTGCGTAATTGTTCTTGAATATTTATTTAAATCTTCCATGTTTATCTTCATTCTAATTTATAAAAAATGTATATTCGCATTTTAAATCTATATGGATAAATATTTGCTGTGATATACTCTAAACAGTTTACAGGGGCTTTTGTTGAAATTACCCACAAATGTTTTTACTGTTAATTTTATAAGCAAGCAGTTGTTGTTTCAGTATACATTCGCTTGTTTTTTAGTAATATTACCAATATTTAATTCTATATGAGCATTTGTAATTATTAAAAACATGAAGACAAAAAACTATCTGCTACTATCTATTTGTATCCTACTGATATCATGTGAAGGAAAAACTATCGACTGGAGGTTACTGGGCGAACAAGTTAGTCTTAATGCAACCATTGAGGGTTCCTCTGCAAGAGCATCAGGAAATAAATGGGAAAAAGGCGATGCAATAGGTGTGTATATGTTAAAGTCAGGAACTAAATTAAATACCGAATCACTAGCTTTCAACATTAAATATATAAATTCGGGAGGAGGTAATGCCTTCGAGCCAATTGATGAGACTAAATCAATCTATTTTCCTGAAGATGGGGCTGATGTAGATTTCATTGGATATTATCCTTATAAAGAAGAAATTGAAAGCTTCTATTTCCCGGTAATTTTGCATAATCAAACTAAACAGTCCGACATCGATCTTTTATATTCAAACAACTGCACAAACCTTAATCAGTCTGATCAGATTATAAATATGAAGTTCAGGCATCAGCTTTCTAAACTAATATTTAACATCAACAATTACACCTCTCACGATCTGACAAAGCTTAAAGTTATTATTTGTGATGTTGCCAGAAAAAGCTCTTTCAATCTAATCAATTCTTCATTTATCAGCACCGGTGATTTTGGCAATATACAGATCAAATTGAGTGATGACGGTAAGCTCGCTGAATCTATAATGATTCCGGAATCAGATATTTCAGAAATGAGTATATGGTTCATCATTGGGGATAATGAGGCAGTATATAAATACAATATGGATGATGTAGTTGACTATAAACACTTTGAACGAACCACAAAATATACATTTAATGTCTCCCTGACAGGTAGTGATAATATTGTAATAACTAAAGGGGATATTACCGACTGGATTACAGCTCCTTCTGTTGATGTCACTCTTGAAGACACAGAAGAAACTCCGCCTGTAATACCGGGATCTGAAAGCACTCCTTACACTGTTGCTGAAGCAATGGCAAATGAGGGCCGTAAAGGCATGTGGGTTGAAGGTTACGTTGTTGGAAGCTTTACAGGCAATAACGTAAATAGCTTTACCTCAAAACCTATGTTTGAAAAAACATCAGTAATTGCCATGTCTGATAATATAAACGTAACAGACACAGCTGAAATTTTTCCTGTTCAACTCCCTTCAGGAAAGATTAGAGATACTTTAAACCTGGCTGACAACCCTAATAATCTGGGCAAAAAAATCATGATTCGGGGAGATATAGAGAAGTATTATTCAACAACAGGACTAAAAAACCCAAAAGAATTGAGATTCATAGATTAATTACCCCTGATCAACACCCACATTCTCGCTATTAAGGATATTCATAAACTCTTCGCCGGTTATGGTTTCTTTCTTAAGAAGGAAATTGGTTGTTTCATGCATTTTATCAATATTGTCTTTAATAAAAATTCATAAGATATTTGTCGATATAAAGCTGCTTCTCTTTCGATCTGTATTGCTGAATAAAACGAGGATGCTCCAATGGAGTTAGCTTATCAAACAATTTCTCTTGCTTATTCAACTTATAAATAAAATCGGCATTCTTTTTCCCCAAAATAAAAACTTCTGTTGTGTCAAGCCCCAGATCTATATGTTTTTTTAAAGACTCAATCATATAATCTTTAACCATTATAAAAAGCTGTGGGTCATCATAGTAATTTGCGTTAAGCCAATTTCCCGAATCAGTCTGCTTTACAATAGCAAGAGGAAAAGGTGAGTTGATATAAAACTCTTTGTAGAAAAGCTCTGTGCCACCATAAGCATCAATCATGTCATAAATAAATACTGAAGAAACTTCATGTGTGCGAGCTGATTTCATGCTTATACCACAAGCACTCTCCAATCTTTTTGTATCGGTAAAAGGTACACCGGTTATACCTGCACCGTTGCGACTAGGGTTAATACCTACAATAAAACGTCGCTGTGTGTTATCATTGTAGTATTTGTGATAAAATTCGCTCATAACCACCATAGTTTCAGGATTATTTAAAAATGGGTTCATAACCTGATAACCGGGTGGAAGCTCACCTTCGTAAACTAAGTTTCGATTAAAATCTATCACTTTATCGGCAAATGTTTGCATATCTTATAATATTATCTTCATTTCTTTCGATAGATAAAACAACCGGGTTCAGAGGGATGATCAAGAACATAACTATCCGCATTCTCTTTTCTCAACATCCACACAATAAGGAAGTCCCCTCCTGCTGCACTAATAAAGAACACACCTAAAATCAACAACATCATGCTTCCGTTAAACAAAGAAACAATTGCAGGAATAATTCCGATTAATATTCCTGGCATTAATGCACCAATAATATATCCTTTCAGCTTAATAGGTTCGCTACAATGGCAATAAGGCGTTAGATATTCCCATAATACTCCGAAACTAATGCTCTTTAGACCTCTTTCTGCATAAAGTGCAAAAACAATACCATGAATCAACTCATGTACTACGATACCTATTATAAAAAGAAGAATAAACTGTATAAGACTGCTAAAAGAAAAATTAAATTCCGGTTGCCAAACCATATAAAAGATAATTCCAAAAACAAATAGTGAAATCACAAACAGATTCAATGCAAGCTTACTTGCCTGAATCATGTCAATGGTCTTTTTCTCTTTTATATATTCGTTAAAATCAGGCATCGCAAATTAAAACATATTTTGCAGTTTAGCTCTGTCATTAATGGTAATTTCACGACGATCAACATCAATAATACCTTCATCTGCCATTTCCATCATAACCTTAACAAGAGCCGGACGCGATACACTGAAAAGTCGCGCCATATCTTCTCTGGAAGTGTTAAGTGTAAATTGACTTTCACCTCTCGACTCCCTAAGCAAATAGAAGGCAAGTTTGGCCCGGATAGATCTTAAAGAAACAAGTCTGAGTTTATCAGACAAATAAGAAACTTTATTTGATATGTAAGAGAGAAATGCCAGCATAAAAGCCTCATATTTTCGCATAAGCAGGTAAACATTGTCTTTAGGGATAGCAATAACCTTGCATGGACTCTGACAAATAGCTGAAACCGGAGATCGGTTGTTGGCTGCAAACAGAAAACCTGTTGCCATAGGGTTTGGAGCCTTTATTTGCTCCATCTCCATAAAATCGCCTTTTTCATCAGCCATCTCGGTTATTATTTCACCTTTAATTACAATATATAATGTTTCGTAGATAGCCCCCTGAGTTACAATAACATCCCCTTTATCATATTCTTTAATAGTAAAACGAACATCTCTCAAAAAGTCATTACGTTGCGATTCAGGTATTGAATTACAAAGTGGACATTGAAATATCATTCTTGCATTTTGCAAATAAGGATTATCCATATTCATTAACCGGATTATTTATGTTAAACGATAGCTGTGATATTAAAGCACTAATATAGCTTTTTTTTTGAAAACGTCATAATTATTACAGTTTTTATATGTTTTTATACTTTCCTTTGTTATCAATGTAAAAACTCTTTAAAGTTAGCAATCATGGATAAGCTGCGAAACTTTTGGAATCAGGTTAAACCGAGAGGGGGCTGGAGATATCCGGCTATAATAATAACAGGTGCATTTGTTGGAGTATTTATATACACATTTATAGCTTCCAGAGCATACAGTTACCTCTCTGACAATCCTGCTACTTGCGTAAACTGCCACGTTATGGCACCCTATTACGCAACATGGATGCACAGTTCGCATGGACGCGATGCAACGTGTAATGACTGCCACATCCCTCAAGAGAACTTTGTGCATGGATATTTTGTGAAAGCTTTAAATGGATACAACCACGCAAAAGCTTTTACGCTTCGTACAGAAGATCAGGCAATGCAGGCAATTGAACTAAATCATCAGGTGATTATGAATAACTGTATAAGATGTCATACTCAACTAAACAGTGAGTTTGTAGAGACAGGCAGACACAGCTTTAAGCAAATGCAGGAAATTGGGGGCAGTGCGTGTTGGGACTGCCACAGAGATGTTCCTCATACACGAAGCAGGTCACTATCTTCAACTCCAGATGCGAGAGTTCCTTTGCCTGAAAGCAATGTTCCCGAATGGCTACAAGACTTAACAAAATAACATATAGAAATAAAAACTAATTTGATTATTGACAAACTGAAAATAATTATACTATGAGCAGTAAACAAGAAAAAAACAAGATGAAGCCTTGGGTTGGCTGGTTACTATTCTTCGTTACAATTGGAGTAGTATTCTTACTTGGAATGCTTGCAGCTTCCATAACTGAGAGAAGAGCCGAAATAACTAGTATGATGTACAACAGACATGTTGAAATCACAGGGATTGAATCGAGAAATGAGGTTTTTGCTACAGACTATCCTCGTCAGTACGAGTCCTGGACTCAGACTGCTGATACTACTTTCCAGAGTGAGTTTCACGGGAGCAGTGTAGTTGATGTGCTTGAAGAGCGTCCGGAAATGGTGATTCTATGGGCAGGTTACGCTTTCTCAAAAGATTATGGAACTCCAAGAGGTCACATGCATGCTGTTAGTGATGTTCATCATACTCTTAGAACAGGTACACCCATGGGACCCGGAGAGGACATTCAGCCTGCAACATGCTGGACATGCAAGAGTCCCGACGTACCACGCCTGATGGACTCTGTTGGTGTTGCAGAGTTTTACAATAAACCATGGTCTCACTGGGGACATGAGGTGGTTAACCCGATTGGTTGCGCCGATTGTCATGATGGACAAACTATGGATCTTCAAATAAGCAGGCCTGCATTGGTTGAAGGTTTTGAAGCTATGGGAATGGATATTCGCGAAGCCTCTCACCAGGAAATGCGTTCTCTTGCATGTGCACAGTGCCACGTTGAGTATTACTTCACTCCGGATTCTAAATATCTTATATTCCCATGGGAGAATGGTATGACAATGGAAGGTGCAGAAGAATATTACGACAGAATCGGTTTTGCCGACTATACGCACAAGCTAAGTAAAGCACCAATTATTAAAGCTCAGCATCCCGACTATGAAATATTCAAGCAAGGCATCCATGCTCAGAGGGGCGTTTCTTGTGCAGATTGCCATATGCCATACGTATCGGAAGGTGGTATTAAGTATAGCAGTCACCACGTTAGAAGCCCATTGGCAAGCATAAACAATACTTGTCAGGTATGTCACCGCGAATCTGAAGAGGATCTTAGAAACTCAGTTTTTGAGCGTCAGCGCAGTGCTACTCAAATACGCGATCTGGTTGAAACTGAACTTGCTGCTGCTCACCTTGAAGCTCAATTTGCATGGGAGAAAGGTGCTACAGAAGCTCAAATGGCAGATGCACTTCAGCTAATTCGTCAGTCGCAATGGCGTTGGGATTATGCAGTTGCTTCTCACGGTGGCTCATTCCACGCTCCTGTTGAGTTTCAGCGTATACTTTCTTTAAGCCTGGATCGTGCCCACAAAGCTCGTTTTGAGATTTCACAGGTGTTGGCTCAGCTGGGATTCACAGGCAGAGTACCACTTCCTGATATCTCAACAAAAGCCAAAGCTCAGGAATACATCGGACTTGATATGGATAAAGAAAGAGAAAACCAGGCAAAGTTCATGGAAACAGTTGTTCCTGAATGGATTGAAAAAGCAAAAGCGAACGATCGATTGATTAGTTTAAACTAATGTTTATAATGCTTCCGGAGTTGGGTATTTTACCCGGCTAACCGGCAGCAAATACAACATAATTAGTCTTAATATTTGATGGAAAAAACTTCCCGAAAAATATGGGAGCAGCCTTGGGGCTATTCAGAAGGTTATTTTATCGCAGTTGGCATCCTGCTTGCAGGGATCTTACTGCAGATTACAACCGGAAATATTAATCTTCCCCTCTTTGCCTTCCCTGTTAACATAATCATAGGAGCCCTATTCATGGTAGGGCTTCTTTTTGTATATTTCTTTTTTGTAAATAAAAGAATTGTAAGATGGTTGTCAGGCGTATATGCAACAGTACCCTCTATAGTTGTTGTTATAGTATTAAGTATAATTATGGGGATTTTACCTCAATTCCCATATAATACAGACCCTGTTCATCTGCCACCTGATTTGTTCTCACCACTCGGCTGGTATCAAATGACAACAACATGGCCATTTGTACTTTCCTGTTATTACCTGCTCTTTATTTTAGGGCTTGCTACACTAAGGAGAACTCGTAGAAAACAGACATGGAGAGATATAGGCTTTTATTTAAACCATCTGGGGTTGTTTATTGGCCTTTTAGGCGGATTGCTTGGAAGTTCTGATTTAATAAGACTTACAATGACTGTAGGCGAAGGACAGGTTGAGTGGCGCGGAATAGACAAAGAAGGTGAGATAAGAGAACTGTCGCTGGCAATTCAATTAGACTCATTTCATATTGAAGAGTATGCACCGCGACTGGTAGTTATTGAAACAGAAACCGGCAGAATGCTTCCTGAATCGAAACCAGAGAATTACATGTTTGAAGAAGTGGGAAAGACAGTTAAGTTGGCCGGCATGAATGTAGAGATTCTGGATTACATGCCAAATGCTGCTATTTTCCGTGATTCCACGTTCATGAATGTTGTACCGATGCTTATGGATGGTGCAACCTCAGCTATTAAAGCACGTGTAACCAAGCCCGGCACAGATATACAGGCAGAAGGCTGGGTTAGCAATGGCAGCTATTTATTTCCGCACTTCTTTCTGGAAATAGATGAAACAACAAGTCTGGCAATGCCACCTCAAGAGGTTAAAAAATACAGCTCACATGTTACACTGTTTACTGAAGAAGGAACAACAAAACAGGCTGTCATTGAAGTTAATAAACCTATGAGAATAAATAATTGGGTTATTTACCAGTACAGCTACGACGATAATAAAGGTAAATATTCAGATACTTCTACATTCGAACTGGTTCGTGACCCCTGGCTGAAAATTGTTTATATAGGTATATTTATGCTGCTTGCAGGTTCACTATTTCTGTTTTTCGCAGGACCAAAAAAGGTCGGTTCTGAAAATGAAGACTCTTCTGCTGAAGATAATGATGACTAAATTTAAGACTAAACTATGACTTGGGATTCATTCATATATTTTGCTATTGCATCGGTTGTGCTGTGGGCTACCGGAGCCGGATTAGCCTATAAAACAAAAAAGAAGGTTATTCCTACTCTTCTTACGGTTTCCGGATTGATTGTATTTGCTGCTTTTATTGCCGGACTTTGGATTTCTCTTGAAAGACCACCAATGCGTACAATGGGAGAAACCCGTCTGTGGTATTCATTCTTTCTTCCTGTTGCGGGTATGCTCACATATTTACGTTGGAATTATAAGTGGATACTATCATTCACAACCGTACTTTCAACAGTATTTATAATTGTAAATATTGCTAATCCTGACATTCACAATAAGGTATTAATGCCGGCACTTCAAAGTCCCTGGTTCGCTCCCCACGTTGTTATTTACATGTTCTCTTATGCCATTCTGGGTGCAGTTACGCTTGTAGCAATTTATTACCTGGTGAAGGAGAAAAAAATCAATAATCACGGTAGGATAATGGAAATGACCGATAGTCTGGTTTATGCCGGTACTGCTTGTATCACATTGGGTATGCTGATGGGTGCAATATGGGCGAAAGAGGCTTGGGGACACTACTGGAGCTGGGATCCAAAAGAAACCTGGGCTGCTGTAACATGGCTGGGATACTTAGTTTACATTCATTACAGACTTAAAAAGAAATCTTCCAACAGAACCTCAATGGTGATTCTGATTATTGCATTTATTTTATTGCAGATTTGCTGGTACGGTGTAAATTACCTCCCCTCTGCACAGAATAGCATTCATACTTACTCATAGAAAACTAATATTGCAGAACTGAGTACTTTTTCTTTTTTTTTATATAGTTATCTACACTTTTGTCGTATAAAACAGTTAGTTTACGGCAAAAAGATTAATTTTGTGTAAAAATTGAGAATTACGGAGGAATAAGAATGTCAATATTACGTTTTAAAGCAGTTGAAGAGGCATCAAAAAGAGTACCCGTTGAAGTTGCCGATCCCGGGCAGTTACCTTCAGAGTATTTTGGAAAGTATGTGTTCGACAGAACCC
The DNA here is from genome assembly GCA_964648775.1 of uncultured Proteiniphilum sp. GTDB lineage: Bacteria > Bacteroidota > Bacteroidia > Bacteroidales > Dysgonomonadaceae > Proteiniphilum. The sequence continues at coordinate 22,449 of CAZYNA010000035.1, forward strand.
AGATGTCTAAGTATCTATCAAAAGAGACAATGGGCACAGTACTGGAGGCTATCGACCGTGGTACAACTCTTTATCGGGAAATAGCTGATCATGTTGCTGCAGGGATGAAGATGTGGGCACTGGAAATGGGAGCCACACACTATACTCACTGGTTTCAGCCACTTACGGAAGGAACTGCGGAAAAACATGACTCATTCATAGACTACATAAACGGACCGGGCAGCGTAATAATTGAACGTTTCTCAGGTAAATTACTGGCACAACAGGAGCCCGACGCTTCAAGTTTTCCCAGCGGAGGAATTCGAAATACATTCGAAGCAAGAGGTTATACTGCCTGGGACCCCTCCTCCCCTGCTTTTATTATTGATGATACTCTATGTATTCCCACGGTTTTCATCTCATATACAGGAGAGGCATTAGATTACAAAACCCCTCTTTTAAAAGCCCTGAACTCAATTGACAAGGCTTCTGTTGATGTTTGTAAGCTGTTTTATGATGATGTAAAGAAAGTATACTCATTCCTTGGATGGGAGCAGGAATATTTTCTCGTTGATCAGGCTCTTTATATGGTTAGACCGGATCTCAATTTAACCGAACGCACTCTGATGGGGCATGAAAGTGCAAAAAATCAGCAACTTGCTGACCACTATTTCGGAGCAATACCACCACGTGTTGCATCATTTATGCGAGAGGTTGAATTTGAAGCATACAAATACGGGATTCCGCTTAAAACCCGTCATAATGAGTCAGCTCCAAATCAATTTGAGCTTGCTCCAATATATTGTGAAACCAACCTCGCAGTAGATCAGAATCTTTTGGTAATGACACTTATGCGACGAATAGCAGATAAGCACAACTTCAAACTACTGCTTCACGAAAAACCATTTGCCGGAATTAATGGTTCGGGAAAACACTGTAACTGGTCGTTGTGCACAGATACCGGTGTCGGACTCTTTACACCGGGCAAAACCAGCCACGACAATCTGGTTTTCGTAACGTTCCTTGTCAATACGCTAATGGCTGTAAAAAAACATAACGGACTTCTCAAAGCCTCAATTATGTCGGCAAGCAATGCGCACCGATTAGGTGCAAATGAAGCGCCACCGGCAATTATATCAGTGTTCTTAGGAAAACAAATTTCCGGGGTACTGGATAAGATTGAAGAGAGTTCCGACGATGACGACATAACAGTTGAAGAACTCAGGAAGATGCAACTGGGAGTATCACATATTCCTGAAGTATTGATTGATAACACCGACAGAAACAGAACATCACCATTTGCCTTTACAGGCAACAGGTTTGAATTCAGGGCAGTAGGCTCATCAGCAAACTGTTCTTCTGCTATGATTGCACTTAACTCATCTGTTGCAGCTCAGCTCATTGAATTCAGGAAAGTGATTGACAACAAGATGGACAAAGGAATGAAAAAAGAACAAGCCATCTTTGATACGCTCAGGCAATACATTAAAGAATCCAAACCAATTCGTTTTGAAGGAAACGGGTATAGCGACGAATGGGTTGAAGAGGCAAAACAGCGAGGACTCGACTGCGAAACCAGCGTTCCACTTATATATGACTCCTACACCAGTAAGCAGTCGGTAGAAATGTTCGAAAAAACAGGTGTATTAAATGAGACAGAACTCCATGCACGCAACGAAGTTAAATGGGAAACCTACACCAAAAAAGTTCAGATAGAAGCACGTGTACTAGGCGACCTATGTATGAACCATATAATACCGGTAGCAACGGAATATCAATCTATGCTCCTTGACAATCTGTACAAGATGCATGCAGTATTTGATAAAGAGAAGGCCGCTCGTCTATCAAAAGAAGACGCAGCACTGATTGAAGAAATTGCTGATCATATTTCTACAATCAAAACCAATGTTGATAATATGGTGGAAGAGAGGAAAAAAGCAAATAAACTTGAAGACTCAAGAGATAAAGCAATTGCCTACCACGATACGGTTGAAGTATTTTTCAATGTTATCCGCTATCATGTGGATAAGCTTGAAATGATTGTTGACAACCAGATGTGGACACTTCCTAAATACAGAGAGCTACTGTTTATAAGTTAGAGTTATCACCAAATAAAACTATACATACTCATCTCCATAACGGAACTTAACATCAGTAACAAAATGCTTTATACGCTGCTCCTCACTTTTCTTGCAAATCAGCAGTACATTATCTGATTCAGCAACAATATAATCATCAAGACCCTGAATAACAACCAGCTTGTCTTCATTCATTGCAACCACATTGTCATTACTTTCAACAAATAATGTTTTGCAGTTCAGATTTGCATTGTTGTTTTCATCCCTATCAGAAATCTCGTGTAAGGCCCCCCACGTCCCAAGGTCACTCCATCCAAAATTAGAGATATTTACATATACGTTATCAGCCTTTTCCATCACACCGTAGTCAATTGATACATTGGGGCAAAACGGAAAACTTGAGTCTATAAATGCCTTCTCCTCCGGAGTGTTAAAAATATGTTTTCCTTCATTGAACTTATGACTTATATCAGGCAGATACTTTTCATAAGCATCTAAAATAGTGTCTACATTCCATAAAAAAATACCGGAGTTCCATACAAACTCACCACTTTCAACAAATTTCTTGGCAATCTCAAAGTCGGGTTTCTCAGTAAAAGCCTTAACCTTATGAATCCCACCCTTCTCACTTTCACTTACCTGAATATAACCATAGCCTGTTTCGGGGCGACTTGGAGTTATTCCCAACGTCAGAAGTACAGGGTTATCATTTACAAACTCAAGCCCCTTCTTCATATCTGCAACAAACTCATCCTCTTTCATAATAAGATGATCCGACGGTGCAACAATTATATTTGCAGCAGGGTTTACAGATTTTATTCTAAATGTTGCAAATGCAATTGCAGGAGCAGTATTTCTTCTCATAGGCTCAAGCAGAAGCTGATTATCCTTCAATTCAGGAATTTGCTTTTTTGTCATTTCTGCATAAGCATCATTTGTAACGATAAAAATATTTTCTTCAGGTACAATTTTTCTGAATCTGTCATATGTGCTCTGCAACAGAGACCTGCCTGTTCCGAAAAAATCAAGAAATTGTTTTGGTTTATTCTCCTTACTAAAAGGCCAAAAACGGCTTCCAACACCGCCACTCATTATTACACAATAGTTATTATTATTGTTTCCCATTATAAGATTATATATTTAATAATTGAAAATCATGTGGACCTTAATATTGTCTGTTACAAACAAATAACATCTCTATGTTATTTATTGTTTTATTTATTTCTTATTCCACCCTTAAAGATACAAAAATAAATGATAAAACGGATTCCGAAACCATAAAAATAGAAAGAGATAAAAGGCACAATTAAAAAGGACAAACGTTTTGTAATTTCAAAAATATGTGTACTTTTGCACTCACTTTTCTTCGAAATTACAATGCCCAGATGGCGGAATTGGTAGACGCGTTGGTCTCAAACACCAATGGATGCAA
>CAZYNA010000036.1:0-2367 GCA_964648775.1 uncultured Proteiniphilum sp.
CGGTTGACATCCTGAATATGATATTTTTTGGAGTTGGGCGCCACTTTGCAGAGGCAGGGAACACGCTTGGAGAGCTCATCGATATCGTCGAGACCGAAATCCACCTCTCCTTCATGCGCTATGGCAAGTGTGTGGAGGATGGTGTTTGTGGAGCCGCCCATTGCTATATCTAACGCCATGGCATTGAGGAACGCCTGACGGGTTGCGATGTTGCGGGGGAGAACTGTGTCATCTCCTTCGAAATAGTATCTCTCTGCGCTTTTAACGATTTGTCTTGCGGCTTTTATGAACAGTTCCTTGCGATTGACATGTGTTGCCAGGATTGTGCCATTGCCCGGAAGAGCGAGACCGATTGCCTCGTTGAGGCAGTTCATTGAGTTTGCCGTGAACATACCTGAGCAGGAGCCGCAGGTGGGGCATGCAGAGACTTCAAGCTTAGCCACCCGCTCGTCGGATATTGTATCGTCGGCCGACTCAATCATGGCATCTATCAGGTCGATTTGCTCATCATCTATTTTGCCCGCTTCCATTGGTCCCCCCGACACAAAAATGGTGGGGATATTGAGCCTCATGGCGGCAATGAGCATTCCGGGAGTGATTTTATCGCAGTTGCTGATGCAGATCATGGCGTCGGCTTTGTGAGCGTTTACCATATATTCTATTGAATCGGCAATAAGATCGCGCGAGGGGAGAGAATAAAGCATGCCGTCGTGACCCATGGCAATGCCATCGTCGACCGCAATTGTATTGAACTCTGCGGCGAAACAGCCCATTTTCTCTATCTCCTTTTTTACCATCTGCCCGATGTTGTGAAGGTGCACGTGTCCCGGAACGAACTGGGTGAATGAATTGGCTATGGCGATGATGGGTTTGCCCATCTGCTCGCGGGTCATTCCGTTTGCATGCCATAGTGCGCGGGCACCTGCCATACGACGCCCCTGCGTGCTTGTTGCACTTCTGAGGTTCCCGATCCGTACCTTTGTACCTAAACCGTTTCCGTTGAATTTATTTTCTTTAGACTGATTATTCATTCTGAGCAGGGGTTACTTGTTGTTGATATAATCAGTGATCCACTCTCCCACTTCACTCAGTTTGTATGCTTTGCCTCCTTCGGCGATATCTTCTGTAACGATACCCGCTTCCATGCTTGCATTTACCGCCTCGCGGATGAGTGCGCCCTCTTCCATAAGGTTGAAGCTATACTCGAACATTAGTGCTGCCGAGAGAATCATTGCGATTGGGTTGGCGATATCTTTGCCGGCTGCCTGTGGATAGGACCCGTGGATAGGTTCGTAGAGCGATGTGTGGAGACCCATGGAGGCCGATGGGAGCAGTCCCATTGAGCCTGTGATAACGGATGCCTCATCGGTTAGAATATCTCCGAACATATTTTCTGTTACCATTACATCGAAGCTTTTTGGCCACTGGATGATACGCATTGCGGCATTGTCGACAAAGAGATAATCGGTTTCTATATCAGGATACTGCGGTGCAATTTCCTGAGCGATCTGCCTCCAGAGGCGTGATGTGGCGATAACATTTGCTTTATCTACTACGGTGAGTTTTTTTCTTCTTTGACCGGCAAACTTATATGACAGGTGGAGTATTCTTTCGATCTCCTCGCGTGTGTATACACAGGTATCGTATGCTGTATTGCCATCTTCGCTGCGGCCCTGGGGGCGACCGAAATACATGCCTCCGGTGAGTTCTCTGATGCAGACAAAATCGGCTCCATCTACAAGATCGGCTCTCAGAGGTGATTTATGAAGTAGGGATGGGAATGTCATTACGGGACGAATATTTCCGTAGAGACCAAGCAGTTTGCGCATTCTGAGGAGCCCCTGCTCCGGACGCACCTTAGCGTTGGGGTCGTTATCATATTTTGGGTCTCCGATTGCGCCGAAGAGTACTGCGTCACTCTCCATGCAAAGCTCGTGAGTTTGGGCCGGATAGGGGTCGCCCGTGGCATCTATTGCAGCGGCACCAACGATTCCCTCTTTCCATGTGAGGTTGTGCCCGAACTTTTTACTTACTGCCTGCGTTACGGCCAACCCTTGTTTCATTATCTCCGGTCCGATTCCGTCGCCCGGCAATACAGCTATTTTTAATTCCATTGATTTTCTTGATTATTTCTTGATTTGATTTTTGATTTTGAACCTTGTTTTGAACCTTATTTTAAACCTGAACTCCTAATTCTCATTTTAAACTCCTTATTTTGAATCTTACTTAAATTCTGAACCTCTTACTTTGGATCTGAACTCCTTATTTTGAACCTGATTCCTTATTCTTAACCTTACTATTAATCTTTCTATAATTCTAAACCTTATTCTCCTTTATAGGTTTGATCCTGAACGGGGATTGAATGGG
>CAZYNA010000036.1:2467-8019 GCA_964648775.1 uncultured Proteiniphilum sp.
CTTTAAATGGGATTCTTTAAATGGGATTCTTTAATTAAGGAAGCGGAATATAATTCATATTTGGAATATTTCCGCTCTCAATCATATTAAGCATCTTCATTGTTGCTTTGATGGCAGCCACGGTCTGGTCGATATTGAGCGACCTGGTTTTAAAGATTTTACCATCGTACCTCCACGTAATAACGGTTTGCACGTAAGCGTTTGTCTTTCCTCCCGGGGGGATAACCACCTCATAATCGATAAGATCGGGCACCGGCTTACCAAGTCGCCTGTATATCTTGAACATTGCTTTTGAGAAGGCGTGATACTGACCATCGCCGGCTGCCGTTTCCTGATAGACCTCACCTTTAATGGAGATTTTTACTGTGGCAGTGGGGCGAAGACCATCAGTGAGCGAAAGCGAGTAGTTGAGCATCTGTATATCTTTATAGTCGTTGCCATTTTTAAGCACATCCGAAACGATATAAGGAAGTTCGTCGAGACTCACTATCTCTTTTTTGTCGCCAAGCTCTATTATTCTTGCAGTTACCTTTTGGGTGGCCTCATCATCGAGCTCAATACCTAAGGTTTCGAGGTTTTTAACGATGTTGGAGCGACCGGCATTTTTGCTTAGGGCGTACTCTCTGTAGCGACCAAACCGCTCGGGCATGAGATCATTGAAATAGAGGTTTTTCTTTTTATCGCCATCGGCATGAACGCCCGCTACCTGTGTGAATACATTATCGCCAATGACCGGTTTGTTGTTGGGGATTCTGACGCCAGAGTAACTTTCTACAACCTTGCTTACGCTGTATAGCTTGCTCTCATCAACGTTGGTTTTGAGCCCCATATGATCATGGATGAGCGCAATAACGCTGGTGAGGGGTGCGTTGCCGGCACGTTCTCCCAGTCCGTTTACAGTGACATGCACTCCCTTAACGCCTGCTTTGATGGCTTCGAAAACGTTTGCCACGGCAAGGTCATAATCGTTGTGCGCATGAAAATCGAAATGGAGGCCGGGATATTTTTGAATCATCTCGCTGCAGAACTGCTTTGTTTCGTCGGGGTTTAGAACTCCAAGCGTATCGGGCAGCATGAAGCGGGTAACTTTCTCGTCCTTAAGACCATCGATCATCTTGAAGACATGCTCCTTTGAGTTGCGCATGCCATTCGACCAGTCCTCAAGGTAAAGATTTACCGTTAACCCCATTTCGTTTGCCTTGCGAACAGTGGCTTTTACATCGTCGAGATGCTCTTCGGTTGTTTTTTTCAACTGGTAGGTGCAGTGCTTGAGAGAGCCCTTGCAGAGGAGGTTTACCACCTTACATCCTGCCCTGACTATCCAGTCGAGGGAGTTTGTACCATCAACAAAACCCAGAACCTCAAGCCTGTCGATAAAGCCATTTGCCTGTGCCCATTGGGCCATTCGTTGCACCGACTTAAATTCTCCATCGGATACGCGCGCTGAGGCGATTTCGATTCTGTCAACTTTTAACTCATCAAGCAAAAGATTTGCAATGCTCACCTTCTCCTGTGCAGCAAACGATACGCCTGAGGTTTGCTCACCATCGCGGAGGGTGGTATCCATGATCTCTATTTTTGTTGGGAAATGCATAATATTTTCTTTTTAGTATGCAGATTAGTATGCAAAGGGACGCTCTTTTTCGTATTGAAGGATCTTATCCATATTTGACATGAGGAAATCGATATCGTCGAGTCCTTCAAGCAGACACTCCTTTTTATAGGCGTTTATTTCGAATGACTCTGACTGCCCGGTTGCATTGTTGGTGATGGTTTGCTCTATGAGGTTTACCGTGACCGTTGTTTGGGGATCGTTGCCGGAGGAGGTGAACAGCTCGCTGAGGAACTCTTCGCATACTACCACGGGCAGGATTCCGTTGTTGAGGGCGTTGTTGCGGAAGATATCGGCAAAGAAGCTTGATACCACCACTTTGAAGCCGTAGCCGCCAATTGCCCAGGCGGCGTGCTCGCGACTACTGCCGCTACCGAAGTTTTTGCCTGCTACAAGCACTTCGCCTGAGTAGGTGGGGTTGTTTAGGACAAACTCCGGTTTGGGGTTTCCTTCTTTATCATAGCGCCAGTCGGCAAACAAATTATCGCCAAAACCCTCTTTGGTTGTTGCTTTGAGGAAACGAGCGGGTATGATTTGATCGGTGTCCACATTTTCGATTGGAAGTGGGACGTATGTTGATGTTATTGTCTTGAATTTCTCCATTATGCTGTTGATTTATTAGGGTTGGGTGATTCTGCCATTTACTGCTGCAGCAGCCGCTACGAGCGGGCTTGCAAGGATGGTGCGCGCTCCGGGACCCTGACGGCCTTCGAAGTTACGGTTGGAGGTGGATACTGCATATTTTCCTGCCGGTATCTTGTCTTCGTTCATTGCCAGACAGGCTGAGCAGCCGGGCTGACGCAGTTCGAAACCTGACTCCTTAAGCACCTTGTCGAGGCCTTCTGCCTCTATTTGCTTACGTACCTGCCAACTGCCGGGCACGAGCCATGCAATTACATTTTCGGCTTTCTTTTTACCCTTTACGTAGTTTGTGAACTGACGGAAGTCTTCTATTCTTCCGTTTGTACAGCTTCCTAAGAATACGTAATCGATCTGTTTTCCTTCGAGCTTTTCGCCTGGTTGGAAGCCCATATAATTTAATGATCTTTCGAACGAGATCTTTCCTGCTTTGTCGATATCATCGAGCGTGGGGATAGTACCGTCGATTGGCATTCCCATTCCGGGGTTGGTGCCGTAGGTGATCATTGGAGGGATTTTTGACGCATCAAAAGTAACCTCTTTATCGAATGTTGCTCCTTCATCAGTTTTAAGCGTTTTCCAATAAGCGATTGCCTGATCCCATCTTTCGTCTTTGGGGGCGAACTGGCGGCCTTTTATGTAGTTGAACGTGGTTTCGTCGGGGGCAATTAATCCTCCGCGCGCTCCCATCTCAATACTGAGGTTACAGAGTGTCATGCGTTGCTCCATTGTGAGGTTGCGGATTGCTTCGCCTGCATACTCAACGAAGTAGCCGGTTGCGCCTCCGGTGGTAAGCTGCGAAATCATGTAGAGCGCCATATCTTTTGAGCCTACATTCTCGCCCAGCTTGCCTTCGAAATTGATTCGCATGGTTTTGGGGCGGGTTTGAAGGATACATTGTGAGGAAAGTACCATCTCTACCTCGCTGGTGCCGATTCCGAAGGCGATTGCTCCGAAGGCCCCGTGGGTGGATGTGTGACTGTCGCCACAAACGATTGTCATGCCGGGTTGGGTGTAGCCGTTTTCGGGTCCGATTACGTGTACGATTCCGTTTTTGGGATTACCCAATCCGTAGTACGTGAGACCGAAATCGCGGGAGTTTTTTGCGAGTGTTTCTACCTGAAAGCGGGAGATTTGATCGCGGATAGGCTTCTCCTGACCCATGGTTGGAATATTATGGTCGGCCGTGAGCGTGGTTTGCTCGGGGCGGAACACGCCGATGCCCCTGGCACGGAGACCGGAGAAGGCCTGAGGGCTGGTTACCTCGTGAACCATGTGCCGGTCGATATACAATTGGGTGGGACCATCTTTTACTGTGGTGACCACGTGCGCGTCCCATATTTTATCAAAAAGAGTTTTCATAAAATTCTGATTAATATAAATTTATTTACTGTGATTATTATATTCGTGATTATTCTAAACGTGATTATTCTTATAATTATTGCAGACGTTTTTTTGTAATCGTTGTTATTATAAACGCTCTTATTATAAGCGTTCTTATTCTACAAACTTATTAACAGCATCAATATAGGCCTCAACCGAAGCCGCTACGATATCTGTGTTGGCAGAGAACCCGTAGTAGTGAATTCCGTTATGCTCTACCTGCATATGAACCTTTCCGACATCGTCGCTGCCATGATCTATTGCCTGAATGAGGAATTCCTGTATCTTCATTTCTCTGCTTATGATTTTCTTAACGGCACGAATGGCAGCATCAACCGGTCCGTTGCCCTTTGCCGTGGCTTCGAACTGCTCGCCGGCAATGTCAAGACCGATGCTTGCCACATCTTGCACCCCTATTCCGCAAACTACCTGAAGATAGTTGATCTTTATTCTGTTCAGGCGTCCTTCTTTGCCTACTAACATTAATATATCATCATCATTGACGCTCTTTTTCTGGTCGGCAAGATCCAGGAACTTCTGATAAACATTATCCAGTTCAGAAGGTTCAAGTTTGACGCCTAACATTTCCAAACGGTTGTTGAGGGCGGCGCGACCGCTTCTGGCGGTGAGCACGATTGCATTGTCATCGATACCGACATCTTTGGGGTCGATTATCTCGTAGGTGGTTACGTCTTTAAGTACACCATCCTGATGGATTCCTGATGAGTGGGCGAATGCGTTGCGACCTACAATGGCTTTGTTTGGCTGAACGGGCATGTTCATTAAACTTGACACCATTCTGCTGGTTGAGTAGATGTGGTGGGTGTTTATATTTGTATCGAAGCCTCTGTCTTTATGACTCTTAAGTGCCATTACAACCTCTTCGAGGGATGTGTTGCCGGCACGTTCGCCGATTCCGTTTATTGTTACTTCAACCTGACGGGCACCATTTACAACTCCAGCGATGGTGTTGGCAGTTGCCATTCCTAAATCTTGATGACAGTGGGTTGAAAGGATTGCATCTTTGAGGTCGACATTATCTATAAGGTATTTTATTTTTGTTCCGTAATCGTCGGGGAAGCAGTAACCGGTGGTATCGGGGATATTTATGACTGTTGCTCCGGCATTTACTGCTGCCTGTACTACACGAGCAAGGTATTCATTATCAGTACGACCCGCATCTTCGGCGTAAAACTCTACATCATCTACAAAATTGCGGGCATATTTAACCGCTTTTATTGCACGCTCTATGATATCTTCGCGATTTGAGTTGAATTTATGTTTTATGTGGAAGTCGGAGGTGCCGATTCCGGTGTGGATTCGCTTACGTTTGGCGTATTTGAGCGCTTCGGCAGCAACTTCGATATCTTTTTCAACAGCTCTGGTGAGTGCGCAGATGGTGGGCCAGGTTACGGCTTTTGAGATTTCGACAACCGAATTGAAGTCGCCGGGACTTGATACCGGGAACCCTGCTTCGATAACATCTACACCTAACAGCTCGAGAGCCTGAGCTATCTGAATTTTTTCTATTGTGTTTAATTGGCAACCGGGGACTTGCTCTCCGTCTCTTAATGTTGTATCAAAAACAAATATTCGTTCCATTTTTGTTAGTCTGCTTTTGTTAATTCTATTATAAAAAAATAACCTCCCTCACTTGGTGAGAAAGGTTATCGCTATTTTTTTGTCCTTTGTATGCTATTTTTGATATACCAGTCTCACCCTCTAAAGCCTTTTAGAAGTAGAATAGAAATGACTAGAATATCTATATTATAATGCATAACGCTAAATCAATACTTGTTTAATGGTTGCAAAGTAAAAGCAAAAAAGCTTATAAACAAAATATTTTCACTAATTTCTTTATTAAATTTACAATTTGTTGATATTTTGAGGTTATATATAACGATTCGAAACATATTTG
>CAZYNA010000036.1:8119-10164 GCA_964648775.1 uncultured Proteiniphilum sp.
TGATGGAATTTATGAAATGTAGCGAAATAGAAAGGTTAATGAATGACTGGGGAGCCGCAAAGAGGCCCTTCCTGTTTGGGATTGACTACGAATTGAAAGAAGGTTTCTTTGTTTCTGAACCGTTAGTTGGGTTGGTTAAACCATCCGTTAGAAATACAAATATTCCTTCCGAAGCAAAATTGGGATTTAAGGGGGCAACAGCTGGGTCAGTGAAACAACAGTATGAGTTAGGGAAACCAGATTCTGAGTCAGTGAAATTACACTCTGAGTCAGAAAAACCATATTCTGAGTTTGTGAAACCATACTCTGAGTTAGAAAAAACAAACTCTGAGTTAGGGAAACCAGATTCTGAGTTGGTGAAACAACCCGTAAGAATATTATTTGATATAAATGGGGCTCACAATATAGATATCTTAAACTCTGAGAAGATAAATCTATTAAAGTCCGAGAAAATAAATAAGTTAAACTCCGAGAAACCGGATGAGGATTCTTTAAACCACAGCTTTAAAGCTTTTCCCGAAGATTATTCGATTTACAAAAAGAGGTTTGAAACGGTTTATAACGCTTTAAAAAGGGGGGATTCTTCTCTTGTAAATCTCACAATTGGCACTCGCATTGAGGCTTCACTTTCGATGGAAGAGATTTTTAATTTAAGTTCTTCTCGATATAAAATTTATGTTCCGGAAAGGTTTGTGTGCTTTTCGCCTGAATGTTTTGTGAGGATTACGGATGGGAAAATTGTAACTTTCCCGATGAAAGGGACGATTGACGCTAATTTGCCAAATGCGGAAGAGATGATTTTGGGCGATGAAAAGGAGCTGGAGGAGCATAGGAGTGTTGTGGATTTGATGTGCGCAGATATTGGAATGGTTGCTAACGATGTGAAGGTGAACAGGTTTAGATTTATTGATGAGGTGACGACAAACAGGGGAAATCTGCTTCAGGTTAGCTCTGAGATTGAGGGGAGTTTACCTGTTGATTATCTCGATAATATAGGAACAATTATTTTTAAATTGCTGCCGGCGGGATCTATTTCGGGTGCTCCAAAAGAGTCTTCATTGAAGATTATTAAGGAGGCAGAACGGTCTGAAAGGGGATTTTATACCGGTATTGCCGGATATTTTGATGGTTATAACCTTGATTCATTTGTTTTAATACGATTTATCGAACAAAATGGAGATGGGCTTGTTTTTCGTAGTGGAGGGGGTATAACCGCTATGAGTAAATGCAGCAAGGAGTACGACGAAGCTATTAGAAAAGTATACCTCCCATTTTAGCGCTTCAATTAAGGTGCTCGTGTATCTTGTTTACTTTTAACTGAAAGGGTTTATTAACTGAAAGGGTTTAGTTATGTTTTTGGAAACAATTTGTTTTATTGACGGTGAGGTTCGGAACATGGAGGCTCATGCGAAACGAATGCGTATGACGGGGGCTCATTTTGGGTTTGAACCGCCCGACTTACCTGATATTAAGGGGTTGCTGACTCCGGGAATGGATGAGGCTAAACTGAAATGCAGCATAACTTACCATACAAAAATAACTAGTATCACGTTTGAGAGGTATCAGCCAAAACAGATTGAGACACTTAAGCTGGTGGAGGGTGCTCCGGATTATGCTTTTAAGTTTTCTGACAGAACGGTTTTACACAATTTGCTGGATTACAGAAATGGGTGTGACGATATTTTAATTGTGAGAAACGGACTAATCACTGACACATCATATAGTAATGTGGTTTTGCAAAATGAGGAGGGGTTATTTACTCCTGAGATGCCACTTCTGAACGGTACAAAAAGGCAAAAGCTTATTAGTGAAGGGAGAATAAGAGAGGCAAGTATTGCTCCTGCCGACCTGCAGGGGTATAACAGGCTTTACCTTATTAATGCGCTTTTGGATATTGAGGATGATGTTTCTATTTCTGTTGATCAGATTTTTTGAAAAAAGGCCGGATACTGAGAATAATAGACTATTACTGAACAAGGTAGTAAGTATATTGAGAGATTTAGAGTCTGATTAGGTATTAAAAGAAAGTTAGACGTTATAAGAAA
>CAZYNA010000036.1:10264-25229 GCA_964648775.1 uncultured Proteiniphilum sp.
GACGTTATAAGAAAAAAAGCGGCAAATCCTTTTGAAGGAAGTGCCGCTATACTTTTTGGGATAATTGTAAATTATCCGAAGTCGTCGAACATAATCATTTCAGGTGGTACACCCAGGCTGTCGAGCATGCGCTGAGCAGCGTTAGCCATCGGTCCCGGTCCACACATGTAGTACTCAATATCTTCGGGTGAATCATGATCCTTAAGATAGGTATCATAGATTACCTGATGCACAAATCCGGGTGTGTATTTAACGCCTGCTTCATCAGCTAACGGATCCGGCTTATCGAGTGCCAAATGGAATGAGAAGTTAGGGAATTTTCTTTCAAGTTCGTAGAAGTCCTCAAGATAGAATGCCTCAATTAACGCTCTTGCTCCATAGAAGTATGACATCTTTCTATCGGAAATTTCAAGAGTTTTTGTTAAGTGCATAATCTGAGAACGGAGTGGAGCCATACCTGCACCACCACCAATCCAGAGCATTTCGCGTTTGCTGTTGAGAATTGGATGGAACTCACCATAGGGCCCTGACATCATCACTTTATCTCCTGCTTTGAGATTGAAGATATATGAAGAAACGATACCGGGATTTACGTTCATCCAGGTTCCTTTTGCTTTATCAAATGGAGGTGTGGCTACACGAACGTTAAGAGTGATGATGTTTCCTTCTGCTGGATAGTTGGCCATAGAATAGGCACGGGAAGTATCTTCTTCGTTTTTACAAACGAGATCCCACATTTGAAACTTATCCCACTCAGGTCTGTACTTCTCTTCTATATCAAAATCGGAGTATTTGATTGCATCAAACTTGGGGACTTTGATCTGACTATATGCACCCGGCTTGAAATTCAACTTTTCTCCTTCGGGAAGCTTTACTACAAATTCTTTGATGAATGAAGCAACGTTGTTATTTGAAATAACTTCACATTCCCACTCTTTAATACCAAAGATCTCTTCCGGTACAATGATTTTCAAGTTATCCTTTACCTTTACCTGACAACTTAAACGCCAGTTGTTAAGCTGTTCTTTACGGGTAAAATGGCCTTTCTCTGTTGGCAGTATTTCACCACCTCCCTCAATAACCCGACAGCGGCATTCTGCACATGTGCCTTTGCCACCGCAGGCAGATGAAAGGAATATTTTATTATTACTTAATGTGTTTAATAATGAATCGCCCATAGACACCTCCAGTTCTTTGTCTTTATCATCGTTTATGCTGATAGTGACACTACCGGATGGCATCAATTTATCTTTGGCTACAAGAATAACAATAACCAGGATCAGAATAATTAATAAGAATACAATTACACTTGTCCATATTGTTAAACCACCCACACTCAATAGTACGCTCATACCTGTATGCTTAAAATATTTTTACTTTATTCTGTTTTTTGTGTTTTTTCTTACTACATATCGATGCCCGAGAAGCTCATGAAACCAATTGCCATCAGAGCAGTAACGATGAAGGTTATTCCCAATCCCTTGAGCGGTTTGGGGACATCAGAGTACTCTAATTTCTCTCTGATTGCAGCTAAACCAACAATTGCAAGCAACCAACCTATTCCTGATCCGAATGCATAGGAAGTTGCCATACCTATGTTGGCGAATTCACGCTGCTGCATGAAAAGTGAACCTCCTAATATGGCACAGTTTACAGCTATAAGAGGGAGGAATATACCTAATGAAGAATATAATGCGGGACTGAATCTCTCTATTACCATCTCAACCAACTGAACAATTGCAGCGATAATTGCAATAAAAATGAGGAGGCTGAAAACGCTTAGATCTACACCGGCAAATTGATCTCCAAGCCATGTAAGTGCACCGGCTTTAAGCACGTAGTTTTCCAGTAAATAGTTAACCGGAAGAGTTACCACAAGTACGAATGTAACTGCAATACCTAAACCCATGGCTGTTTTTACATTCTTCGATACCGCCAGGAATGAACACATCCCGAGGAAGTATGCGAAAATCATATTATCGACAAATATCGACCGTACAATCAGACTAATTGCATCCATATATTATTCTGTTTATTTACTGTTAATTAATTAGTTTCTTCCTGTAGATCTTTGTTCTTTGATCTGTGGATCCATATAATTATTGCAACAATAAGGATTGCCATTGGAGCAAGCATCATGAGTCCATTGTCTTCATATCCGGCGTCATAAAATGCCTGTGGTATTACTTTACGACCAAGAAGTTCGCCGGCTCCTAAAAGCTCGCGGAAGAACCCTACTACTACTAAAATCCATCCGTATCCTAAACCATTGCCAACCCCGTCTAGGAATGATGGCCAGGGACCATTGCCCATAGCAAATGCTTCGAGACGTCCCATAAGGATACAGTTTGTAACAATTAGCCCAACGAATACAGATAACTGCTTGTTTACGTCGTAAGCAAATGCTTTTAAAACTTCACTTACTATAGTTACAAGTGCGGCTGCAACTACAAGCTGAACGATAATTCTGATTCGATTTGGAATAGAATTACGTAACAGTGAAATTATGACATTGGCAAAACCAATAACCAGTGTTACTGATATAGCCATAACTATAGATGGCTCAAGCTTTGATGTTACAGCAAGTGCAGAACATATACCCAACACTTGCACCAGAATGGGATTATTCTTATTTAACGGCCCTAAGAGTACCGCTTTTGTTTTACTATTTAAAAATGCCATATCTTAATTGCTATTCAGTTTCATTAAAAAATCTTCGTACATACCAACGCTATTAAGCAGCATGTTGCTTACTCCGGTACTGGTGATTGTTCCACCTGAAATACCATCTACATAATCACGGCGAGCATCACTTTGACCGGGTTTTACAACTGCAACAGATAAGAACTGAGAGTTCTTGATAACCTCTTTTCCTGTGAACTGCAGACCAAAAGATCTTTGAGATATCTCAGCACCAAGCCCCGGTGTTTCACCTGCGTGACCAAAGTCGGCTCCGTATATTGTGCTGCCATCATCTTCTACTGCCAAATATCCCCAGATAGCTCCCCAAAGGCCTGAGCCGCTCATTGGTAAAACATATACTTTTTTGTTATCTACAGATACTTCATAAACGGGAAGGCCTTCTGCATCCGGATCTCCCAGTTCTGTTGAGAAAGCAGGATCGTCGGGTGTTGTTCCTTCAGTACCTTCTATTTTCTCTCCTTCGGGTGTGATAAGATAGGCGTTTGTAATTAATCTGTTATATTCAGCTTCTGCATCAGCTGTGCTTGCTTCTACATTAAGTGATAAAAGCAATTGCTGCATCTTGTCGATGTTTTCGTTTGTTGTTTGCTTGTCAAGAAGTACTTGATGTGTAAACGACAATCCCAAAGCGACGATAATAACCATCACCGATGAGTATATTATTGTATATAAATTACTTTCTCTGTTCATTGTCCTACTCTTTTTTATTGTTTTGTGGCTGCTGGAGCAGTAATTCGTTTCATTCGACGCTTAATATTGGCATCTACTACATAAAAGTCGATTAACGGAGCAAAAGCATTCATAAGAATAATAGCGAGCATCATACCTTCTGCATATCCGGGGTTAAAAACACGGATGGTTATTGCAAAGAATCCGATAAGGAATCCATAAATCCATTTACCTTTCTCTGTTCTTGCAGATGTTACGGGGTCAGTTGCCATAAACACTGCTCCAAACGCATAACCACCTAAAAGGAAGTGATAATATGCAGGCATTTCCATTAACGGATTTTTAGCAAAAAGCCCCAAAAGTAATACGGTAACTATTCCTCCTAAGAATACGGACAACATTGTCTTCCAGCTTCCAACTCCGGTTGCTATTAGAATAACTGCACCAAGTAGTATTGCGAAGGTTGAAACTTCTCCTATTGATCCGGGAATGAAACCGAAGAACATATCGCTTATGGATAGTGGATTTCCTGTTACACCTGTAAAAGTGAATTCACTAAAAGTTGCTGCTTCTGTAGTATTAATCTGTCCCATAGGAGTTGCTCCTGAGAAACCATCTACTACAGTACCGCCACCTAAGCCGAATGTGTCTTTTGTGCGGACCCAAACCTGATCTCCCGACATCTTTGATGGATATGAGAAGAATAAAAAGGCTCTGGCTATAAGTGCTACGTTAAACACGTTGTATCCGGTTCCACCAAACACTTCTTTGGCAAAAATTACAGAAAAAGCTGTTGCTACTGCAATCATCCAAAGAGGAGTATCTACAGGAAGAATCATTGGAATCAGAATTCCGGATACTAAAAACCCTTCAGCAACTTCTACTTTCTTTACCTGTGCAATGGCAAATTCAATACCTAACCCAACTACATATGAAACAATGAGCTGAGGTAATACTGCCAGGAATCCATAGAAGAATTTGCTGAGCAGCGTTGCTTCCTGCCCGATAGCAAGATAGTGTTGCAGACCCAAATTATACATACCTACCAAAAGCGCAGGTATAAGGGCAATGACCACAATGATCATTGTACGCTTCGAGTCGCGTGCATCGTGAATATGCACACCGGATTTCGAGGTTAAATTCGGAACAAAAAGGAATGATTCAAAAGCATCATATGTAGAATAGAGCCAACTTAGCTTTCCTCCTTCTTCGAAATTAGGTTTTATCTTATCAAGATAATTTCTTAACGCTTTCAAAGTTATATTATTTATATGTTATTATTTATTCTAAAGAAAATCACTAACCTACTCCATTTCTTTACGGAGTAAATCTAATCCAGTACGTATAATTCGCTGAATCTCAAGTTTTGATGTATCAACAAATTCGCAAAGAGCAAAGTCTTCGGGTGCAACTTCGTAGATGCCCAGCTGCTCCATCTTATCGATATTGAAAGCAAGTGTAGCTTTAATTAATTGCTCCGGAAAAATATCCATTGGGAATACTTTATCATATTCATTAGATACAATAATTGCTCTTGGACCACCCATCAGACGTGAATCTAAACGATATTTTTTATTTTTAGTGATGTATGTGGGGCCGGCACTGTATCTTTTTGAAGAGAATGAAGCCCAGCCTAACAGCTCATGAACATCATCTCCTTCAGGTATTACAGTAAGTTGTGAATGATAGGCATGAAGTACACCGTCTTCCTTAATCTTACGTCCTGTTAACGGGTTACCGCTTATATAGCGTAATGAGATACCTTCGGTTACGTTTCCTTTAAAAACAGAACTAAGCTGGGTACCAATTAGCATTGTATAATAGCCTTTTTCTTTTACCTCGGAGCCTGTTAAAGCAACTGTGCGGGTCATGTCGGTTTTTCCTGTATTGAACAGGCGACCAAGCAGTAAAACATCTAGAGCGTTTAGCGTCCAAACAGTTTCACGTCTATTTATCGGTTTGATATGATTAATTTGAACACCTACGTTTCCTGCAGGGTGCGGACCATCAAATTCTGTAATTACTACATTTTTAGCATTACGCAAAACGCTGCTTGTTGATTTTGAACTTACTGAAAGATAGACTTTACCTTTTGTTAGCTTTAAGAGGGCATTGATGCCTGTTTGGAAGTCTGCTTCCTGGTCTTTTAAGATAAAATCGTATGAGGGTGCGAGCGGAGACGAATCGAAACCGGTAATAAATACATCACGGGGTTCTTTATCCGGGTTTGCCACAACATCGTAAGGACGTTGTTTGATTACGAACCAGATTCCGGCATCTAAAATAGACTTTTTCACCTCTTCTGCAGACAGTGAATTAACATCTTTTGCACCATTATCAACATACTCTATTTCGCTGTCAGCTTTAACAACTATGTTTAGAATACGTCTTTTGGCACCACGCTCAATCTCAGTTACTACCCCACTCACAGGAGATGCAAAAAGAACTTCAGGATGGTCTTTAGCATAAAAAAGCGGGCTTCCGGCTTTCACCCTGTCATCAACCTTTACAGATAATTTGGGTATAATGCCGGTATAATCTCCCGGACATATTTTTACAAATTCACTTTTTACCGAACCACGTAAAACCTCTTCGGGTTCTCCGAGTAGCGGAATCTGCAAGCCTTTCTTAATTTTTATCCGATTAGCCATATAGTTTATAATAAATACTTTGCTTGTAAACTTCTTGATGAACCATAATCAAAAGGATTTGAAATAGTAGTGAATATTAAACAAAAAAAGCCTTTTGATTTCGCAAAGATACGTTTTTTCTTGTCAAAGAAAGAAATTTTCACTACAAATTGGTGAAATATTTCTGTAATCGTTTTTTGAACTTGTTTATTGTTCTTCTATCCCTGCCATTTCGGGATCAATCATAATCCTCCCGCAGTATTCGCAAACGATAATTTTCTTTCCAAGTTTTATATCCATCTGCTTTTGAGGTGGTATTTTATTAAAGCAGCCTCCACAAGCGCCACGCTGAATAGGAACAATCCCCAGTCCGTTTCTTGCATTCTTTCGGATTCTTTTGAAAGCAGAAAGAAGTCTTGGCTCAATAGTTGTTTCAGTTTTTTTAGCTTTTTCGCGAATCTTCTCCTCTTTTGCCTTTGTTTCTGAAACGATATCGTCGAGCTCTTTCTTTTTGTGCTCAAGATCGGCTGACTTGTCTTTCAGCTCTTCGTTTGCTTCTTCAATCTGAGCAAGAAGATTTTTAATGCCATCGTCGAATTCACGAATATGTTTTTCTGCAAGTGCAATTTCGAGAGTTTCAAATTCTATCTCTTTAGAAAGATGGTCGTACTCTTTACTGTTTCTAACGTTCTCCAGCTGGGTATTATACTTTTCAATTTTTATCTTACCGGTTTCAATCTTTCCTTTTTGCAGATTGATATTATCCTCCATCTGTTTCTTTTCGAGCTGGAAGTTATTGATACGGGTACCTAATCCGGCAATTTCATCATCAAGGTCCGCAACCTCAAGAGGCAATTCTCCGCGAAGAGTTTTAATACGGTCTATCTCTGATAAATAAGATTGTAGTTTTTGTAAAGCTTTCAGTTTATCTTCAACTGATACTTCCTGCTCTGCACTTTTTTTTCTTGTTGCCATAATTATAAGTTTATTTTTAATAAAAAATGCAGTAATTGAACGAATTGTTTATGCGCTCCACTACTACATTTATCCGTAAAAGCGGGAACTAGTCGGACCGCTTTTTTTACAGGTATTTAACGGGATTCGAATCGAATGCCGATTTATGTAACGCAAAGTTAGGGTATTTTTCGGAAATTACATCAAAAAATATATCTTTTGTACATATTTCTGACTCATAATGACCTACAACTGTTAGAAGTATCCTTCCTTCGACATCATAAAAGTCGTTATATTTAGCTTCGCCGGTTACAAAAGCATCTGCACCATATGAAATTGCCCTAGGAATTAAAAAGGCACCGGCTCCTCCGCACAATGCAACATCGTGGATATCCTTACCTTGAATCTTTGAATGACTGATGGTTGGGAGGTTGAATATATCTTTTAACATATATAGAAACTCCTGTTCGGGAAGAGGTTCAGGTAGCACCCCAACAACTCCACTACCATTTTGCGCCCATTCGTTTTCGATTGGATAAAGATCGTAAACCGGTTCTTCGTAAGGGTGTACAGCGAGCAGGGCTCGTAAAACTTCAGCTTTCTTCATTACCGGGATTACTGTTTCTACTCTAACTTCAGACTCAATATGGAGTTCATCGATTTCCCCAACATGTGGATTTGCGTTTTTTCCGGCACGGAAAGTACCTTCGCCAGTGAGGTTGAAGCTGCAGCTATCGTAATTGCCAATATGCCCGGCTCCTGCATTGAACAACGCATTTCTAACGCTATCGGCATACTGAAGGGGAACGGTTGTGACAAACTTGAGCAATGAGTTTTGTTTTGGCTGAAGTATTTTCACGTTTTGAAGTTCCAGCATTTCGGCAATTTTAAAATTTACTCCACCTTGTGCGTTATCCAGATTGGTGTGTGCCGAATAAATAACTATGTCATTCTTAATTGCCTGAATCATGCACCGCTCTATATAAGTTTTGCCGGTTAGTGATTTAAAAGGCCTGAATGCAAGTGGGTGATGTGTAATAACTAAATTACAACCAAGCGAGATTGCTTCTTCTATTACATTTTCTGTTACATCTATAGCTAAAAGCGCACCGGTTGACTCTCTGTTTACATCTCCAGTCTGAACTCCACTGTTATCGTAGTCTTCCTGCAACGGTATTGGTGCTATTTGCTCAATAAGTTGTATAATCTCTTTTATACGCATAGTAAAATAAATTATGAGAAAGTTCCAAAGATAGTTCTGCACAAATATAACTGATTTTTTGTACTTTTGCACATAAATATAGCTAATATACTCACTGTTAATTATATCATTTAAAATTTATGAAGAGAGTTTTAACCACCATTACTATAATATTTTTAGTTCTGCCTTTTATTATAGCGCAGAGGAGTAAAAGTTCTGTAACACAATCGGTTTTCAGCAATACTCCAATACTGTTTAACCCTACCGATTACCCTAATGGTGTGGTTGAAAAAGAGGATATAATCTATCTTGGAAATGGAAGGATTGCATTGAAAAAGATTGTTATTCCGGAGTTTTCAAATTATACTGAAGCAGAAATAAAAATCACTCTGGTTTCTAATGGCGACCCATGGGACAAGTCGGGGTCATGTTTTGTTATTCCTGCTAATTCAGGTATTAATATGATTGATATTGCCGCCGATAGGGCTGTTTATCCTCAGCATGATACGGTTCGTTATGAACAGCTTGCCGGTGTTGTGCAGGGTGAGAATTATAAACCGGTTGTTGAGTTGATGCGTTTTATGACTCCTTTTGGGGTTGGACATTTTAGTAGTGATCAGGATTCGGTTTCTGCACAACGTCGTCCGGTTTATGTTGATGGTTGGGCACAGGATGTTGTTTGGACACAAGATATTACTGATCTGATTTCTCTGTTGGATGGTGAAGCGTATATAGGCGTTTATGTGGATACATGGACGCCGGAGGGGTATATTGTTGATGTGGAACTGAAGTTTACGGAGAGTGCTTTACAGTTTGACCCTATGCCAGCAACCCATGTTGAACCACTTATTAATACTAATTATTATATAGGTCAGCGCCATCCAGATATTTTTTCAAGACAGGATGTAGTGATTACGTTTAATATTCCTGAAGGGGCTAAAAATGTGCGATTGAAATATATTGCAACTGGTCACGGCGGGCACTCTGGCGGCGACGAGTTTCATCCTCAAAAAAACATTCTATCAATTGATGGAAATGAAGTGCTGAACTTTACACCATGGCGCACCGACTGTGCATCGTTCCGCAGATTTAATCCCACATCTGGAGTATGGCTGCGAAAGAGACCAATGGCTCATATTGCTCGTGGCGGTAAGCGCGAAGTTAAGGAGATTGAAGAGCCTTTGGCTTCATCTGATTTATCACGCAGTAACTGGTGCCCGGGAAGCGATGTTCCTCCTGAAGAAGTTAATTTACAGGGTATTACCCCAGGAAATCACACTTTAACAATAAGTATTCCGGAATCAACTCCAATTTCTGATAATAAGCTTAACCACTGGCTTGTATCAGCATATCTTGTTTGGGAAAAATAAACTCCTTTGGAAATAGAAATTACTGACTTATATATTGTGATATTCAGTATCAAAATATAGGGAATATCTTTCTAATTGTATCGGCAAAGATAGCTCCCATTCTGCGTTGAATGTATACATCCTGACCATTCTCAGGATGCCAGCCAAATTTTTCTCCTTCAATTTCCTGCCAGTCACCTGTGAATAAAAGACTCGTTTGCTCGCCTGTAACAGGATGAAGAGTGTCTTTAGAGAATCCTATCAGTTTATCAAACTCAACAACAGGAAAGCCCCATTTTTGGCCTAATTTACGCACTGATTTATTGTATATTATTCTTCCGTCGTGCCAGTCTGTACAAAGAACTACAACAGCAGGTTTTCCTGCTTTTGTATTGTAAAATTTTGAATTCTCATTGAACTTCAGGTTATAACATTCGGTTATATAGCGTTTTATTACATAGTCGAAGGCAGCAGCATAGTTATCCCTGTTGAATGGCACTTCATAGTCGGTATACTTATCTTTTAAATCAGATTCATCAAATACATCTCTTTCATGAACTTGCATTATTACCAATGCATCGATTTCTTCCAGCTCATCACTTGAATATAGCGTACCATCAATCATCCGGTTGGCAGTATCGGCAATAGCCTCTCCTCCTATAGCCCTGTTTATAGGATCTGCACCTATAATATCGCATCCCACTTCAAACCATCCGTTATTAGACGATGCAAAAGATGCACCGGTTAGTAAAAAAGTGTAATTATTGTTATTGTTTTCTTGTGCTGCAATAACTGATGTGAATAGAATAAATAGTGCAGATAGTGTAATTATTTTCCTCATTGTATCAATTTTGTATTAAAAGTTTGACCTGTTTCAATATGTACGGAAAATTTGCAGTTATCATTCTAGTTTTAAATGATAAACTACAAAATATTGTTTGTTGTTTTACAAAGTTAACAAAAATACCTTCCCGATATTCTTTTATTACTTACAATTAGATTTAGAGTTTTATTATCACCGATACGATTAGTCACTATCCTTTAAAATTAGTCTCAGTGAGTTGTTTTTAGTAACGTAATTCCAAGCCCAGTTGATAAAGATTACCAGCTTATTTCTGACACTTAAGATCAGCATAAGATGAAGAAACATCCATACAAACCATGCAAATCGTCCACGAAACTTAACAAACGGAAGGTCAACCACAGCTTTGTTTCTTCCTACGGTTGCCATTGTACCAAGGTTTCTATACTCGTAAGTCTTTAAGTTTGTCTTGTTTGCATTAATCTTTCTAAGATTATTAGCAAGATTCTTACCCTGACCGATGGCAACATTAGCCAATTGAGGATGTCCGTTTGGGTATTTTTCTGTTTCCATATAAGAAACATCACCAATGGCAAAAACATCGTTAAGACCATCAACCCTATTATGACGATCTACCTTAATTCTACCACCGCGCGCCTTTGCAGACTCCGGAATTCCTTCCAGAATATTACCTGTAACTCCGGCAGACCAGATTACATTACGGCTGTAAATCTTTTCTCCATTATTAAGAGTAACTACTTCACCATCATAGTCCTGAACAAGCGTATTTGTCATCACATTTACTCCCATAGAACGAAGATATCTTTCTGAGTATTCTCTGGCATAAGAGCTCATTGAGCCAAGGGTATGTCCGCTTCCTTCAAGCAAATAAACATTCACTTTATCGGAATCAATATTTGGATAATCCTTCGGAAGTATCTCACGAGTCATTTCAGCAAAAGCTCCGGCTAACTCAACTCCTGTTGCTCCTCCTCCTACAATTACAATATTATACAGCCCGTCTTTTTTCTTAGAATAAAGCAGCTCTTCAAAATTATAAAGAATCTCGTTCCTTACATTAATCGATTGGTAAGTAGATT
Source organism: uncultured Proteiniphilum sp. (assembly GCA_964648775.1). Taxonomy (GTDB): domain Bacteria; phylum Bacteroidota; class Bacteroidia; order Bacteroidales; family Dysgonomonadaceae; genus Proteiniphilum. The sequence goes on from CAZYNA010000036.1 coordinate 21,673, forward strand.
TCAATCCAAGAGAATTTTCTTCAACTGCCTTATTTCCATAGAAATTTGTGCTTGTACCAGTAGAAATAATTAAATAATCGTACTCGAACTCACCAATTGAAGTTTCAATAATTTTTTCTGATGAATTCACAGAATACACGTGAGCAAGACGAATACGAACATCTCTGCGCTTTTGAAATATTTTGCGAATAGGGAAAGAAACTGTAGATGGCTCTATTTGAGAAGCAGCTACCTGATAAAATAACGGTGGGAATTGATGATGGTTTACTTTATCAATGACCATGATATCAAACTCTCCCTTTTTAAGATGGTTTACAAATTGTAATCCACCAAAACCACAACCTATAACAACAACTTTTTTCATAAAACTCTATTAAAAGTAGAAAAGCGATATAGCTTTCTTGCGGATATATAACATCGGACAATTAAAAATGTTTCGGGTGTGTTTGAAAATGATATATAGATAAGGTATAGAGTTGCTCAGCACAGATAGATAAATGCAAAAAAGCGCTACGAATCACTCGCGGCGCTTTTCTTAATGTTTAACATTTTAAAAATCACAGCTTCGCTGCAGAAACATCATCGGCGAAAGTTTTTAGGTTTCCACCTTACTGACGACGCACCCACAACGTTTATTATAGAAATCAATCTTTTGAATCGGCTGCTGTCTCTTCGGAGTCTTTAACAACTTCTTGGTTGTCTTTAACTTCCTCCTCAACAACTTCTTTAGTCTCGACTGATTCAGTTTCTGCTTTTTTATCCTGTACAGCTTCTTCTGTAGTAACTTCAACTTCTAATTCAGTTTCTACCGCATCAACTTTCTTTTCTACCTCAGTTGCAGGTTCAGATTTTTTGTCCTCTTTAACAACTTTAGTAGTTTTAGTAGCTTTTGTATCATCCTTTGTAGCTTCAGCAGCACCTGTAACAGTTGTTGTAGCAGCGGCACCGCCTCTTCTACGAGAACGACGAGTACGAGTTTTCTTAGAGTCTTTTTCGCTTAGCATGTTTTCGTTAAAATCAACTAATTCAATAAAACACATTGAAGCATTGTCCCCTAAACGCTGACCAGTCTTTAAAATTCTGGTATAACCACCCGGTCTGTCACCCACTTTTTGTGATACAGTCTGAAAAAGCTCAGTTACAGCATATTTATTTTTAAGCTTGCTAAAAGCAAGACGTCTTGCATTTGTTGTATCTTCCTTGCTCGCAGTGATGATCGGTTCAACAAACCTTCTCAGCTCTTTAGCCTTTGGAACTGTAGTAAAAATACGTTTATGCATAATGAGCGATGTAGCCATGTTCGACAACATCGCAGAACGATGTGCGCTGGTACGCCCTAAAGTTTTCTTTTTATTTCTATGTCTCATTGCAGTTGCTATTCTTTGTCAAGTTTATATTTTGATATATCCATACCAAAAGTAAGATTTAATCCATCAAGCAATTCTTCAAGCTCAGTTAATGATTTCTTACCAAAGTTACGGAATTTAAGAAGATCGTTCTTATTGTGAGATACTAATTGCCCTAGATTCTCTACATCTGCAGCTTTAAGGCAATTCAATGCCCTTACAGACAAGTTAAGATCTTGCAGTTTGCGTTTCAGTAATTGACGCATGTGAAGAACTTCTTCATCAAACTCTTCAATACTTTCGGAGTCAGAAGTATCAAGCATAATCTTATTATCATCTGAGAACAGAACAAAGTGCTGAATCAAAATTTTAGCAGCCTCTTTTAATGCCTCTTTTGGTGCAATAGAACCATCTGTAACTATTTCAATAACCAGTTTTTCGTAGTCAGTTTTCTGCTCAATACGATAGTCCTCTACCTCATATCTTACATTACGGATAGGAGTAAATATAGAGTCTATAGCGAGAACCTGAATATCATCTGTTGCGATCATTTCACGATTCTCATCAGCAGGTACGTAACCGCGACCTTTATGAATTGTAAGCTCAAGACGCAAATCGGTCTTTTTACTCATGCGACAAATCTCCAGTTCGGGGTTTAGAACTTCGAAACCGGTTAACAGTTTACCAATATCTCCGGCTTTAAATACTTCCTTTCCCGAAATAGCGATGCTCACCTTTTCTGTTTCAAACTCCTCTACTATCCTTTTGAATCTTACTTTTTTCAGATTTAAAATGATACCTGTCACATCTTCTATAACGCCGGGGATGGTAGCAAATTCATGCTCCACTCCGTCGATTTTAACCGAAGTAATCGCGAAACCTTCCAATGAAGAAAGCAGAATTCGGCGTAAGGCGTTGCCTATAGTTATACCGTATCCGGGCTCCAATGGACGGAATTCAAACTTACCGGAGAATGCATCCTCCTGTAACATGATTACTTTATCGGGTTTTTGGAATGCTAATATTGCCATGAAATTATTGTTTAGAATATAATTCTACTATGAGTTGTTCTTTTATACTTTCCGGGATATCGGCTCTTTCTGGGATATGTAGTAGTTTGCCGCTTTTTGAATTGTTGTCCCACTCCAACCATGGATACTTACTGTGATTGAAACCTGCAAGGGAGTTCACAATAACTTCCAGTGATTTAGATTTTTCTCTAACACCAACAACATCACCCGCATCTACTGTGAATGATGGAATATTCACAACTTTTCCATTAACTACAATGTGTTTGTGGGATACTAGCTGACGTGCAGCTGCTCTCGTTGGTGCAATACCCAAACGGAACACAATGTTGTCTAAACGTTGTTCTAATAGTTGAAGCAGCACTTCACCCGTAATACCGCGACTGCGTAGTGCTTTATCAAAAGTGAGACGAAACTGTTTTTCCAGAATGCCATAAGTATATTTTGCACGTTGTTTTTCACGTAATTGAATACCATACTCTGATGTTTTTCTTCTTCGTGAATTACCGTGCTGACCCGGTGGATAGTTCTTTTTAGAAAGAACTTTGTCGGGACCGAAAATGGGCTCGCCAAACTTACGGGCGATTTTTGATTTTGGACCAATATATCTTGCCATTGTTACAAATTAAACTTTTTCTGAAGCCTAAACTGTGCAGCCGCGATTACAGAGAAGTTGTTGGTGTAATCAAAATCACAGCTCAAGTTTCAAGGAAATGAAACTTAAATTATTTTATGATTAAACTTTTCTAGCTTTTGGTGGACGACAACCATTGTGTGGAAGTGGTGTAACATCTACAATTTCTGTAACTTCTATACCAGCTCCATGAATTGTACGGATTGCAGATTCACGACCGTTACCCGGACCTTTCACATAGGCTTTCACTTTACGCAGACCTAGATCGAATGCCACTTTAGAACAGTCCTGTGCAACCATTTGTGCTGCATATGGAGTATTCTTTTTCGAGCTTCTGAAACCCATCTTTCCTGCTGACGACCAGCTTATTACTTCGCCATCTTCGTTAGTTAACGAAACAATTATGTTATTAAATGATGAAGAGATATGTGCTTGCCCTACGGCAGATACTTTCACTTTCCTCTTCTTTGCTGCAACTGTTTTTTTTGCCATTTTTACCTATCTATTATTTAGTAGCTTTTTTCTTGTTAGCAACGGTTTTCTTTCTTC
>CAZYNA010000037.1:0-6162 GCA_964648775.1 uncultured Proteiniphilum sp.
AGCGACAATCAGTCCGTTTATTTTTTCGAATTTCCTACTCATAATATTTATTTTTAGTTTGTTGTTTAATTTCTGTTTAGCGTTAAAACCTTTAATCTTCAGGATTATTATTAACCGCCTCCCTTTCAGGATAAGTAAGTTCGGGTTTGGGCTTCACAAATGCAAGCATCAGAACTACAGCCACAAGTACCACTACGGAGAGTTTGCTGAAGTCGGCCCCAAGATTCCCTGCATCGGTGGAACTACCCAGCATCAGTGTCACTGCATAACCCGCAAATACCCCCATCATATTCATAATACCGTATGCTGTTGCACGATACTTTTGAGGTATAATCTGACACAGGATAGGCATATTATTGGTGTCGAACATACCAAAGCCTATACCAAACAGCATAGCAGCGCCAATTAGTCCGGCGTACGTGTGACCATACCCCAGCAGTACAAGAGAGGGAATGGTTAACGTAAGACCAATCACACTTGTGTATATCCTTCCCTTAATGTTTTTCTGCACCCATCGGTCGGAGAGCGGACCGCCAATCAGTACTCCGATAAACGAAGCAATAGCTATCGAAATTGTTGCCATTGGTCCGGCTTTTGCCATTTCTATACCCAAGTTTTCTGAAAATAATGTTGGGAGCCAGTTTTTGGTTGCCCACCCGGGAAAGCTTGGTGCAAGGAAGTAGAACAGTAATACCCAGAACGATAAAGTTCCTAATATGACACCAAAGGAGCTGAAAACAGACTCTTTCTTTATTCTGCTCTCTTGAGGGTTAGTTTGTAATCTGGCAGTTTTGGTGCCTGCGTGACCTTCTTTATCATGAAGAAGAAAAATTAAAATAACTGCATAGATGATACCTGCTATTCCAAAGATATGGAAGACAGCCTGCCACGAGTAATTAGCTGCAATGGTTGCACCAAAACCTCCTAAGGCCTGGCCTGTGTATAATCCCGACATATGTATACCGATTGCAAGAGACCTTGTTTTAGAACTATGGAAGTCGGCAATCATAGCCAACCCTGTTGGCAGGTACAATGCCTCGCTAACTCCCATAAGCGCTCTGAGCCAGTATACCTGCTGAAAGGTTTGTGCATGCCCCATTCCCCATGTTACGACCGACCATACAAATAAACTGCCTACAATAAGCCACTTACGATTTACCCTGTCGGCAATAACTCCTGCAACGGGACTCATTAATCCGTATATTAGCAGAAATATTCCCATCACCCTTCCAAAGTTCTCTGCAATTGCAAGTTCTGCAATATCAATTTGCATTGATGATTGCATGGTTGAGAGCATTTGACGGTCCAGATAGTTAAGCAAAGCAACAACCCATAGCAGTCCGACAACCACCCAAGGATAATATTTACTGTTCTTCATTATTTGTAATTTTATATTTTGTAAATTGAAATTGCTAATTTATGAAAACATCCTGACAGACAAAATTTTATAAACTAATTTCCACCTTAAATGTTTCAGCTGATCTCAGTCCGGGTTTAAGTTCACCCTGCACGACAAAAAAAGTGTTGCCATCATAAGTGATTGTGGCACCAGCTCTTGCAGCATCCGGAGAGTTGTATATTTCAGTCCATTTTCCTGTTTCAGTATCAAACACTCTACACTCTGTGTTAAACTTATAATACTCAATTGGCTGCGTCATATATACTTTAGAAAACTCAAGATTCTTTTCTCTTTTTTCGTCAGACGACAAATTGCTATCATTATTTATATTGTATTGAGTTGTAAGAGCATGAAGGAATAAATCGTGATTTACTCCTCCCAGACATAGTATGTAACGGTTATCCACAGGCATTACTGCGGCTCCGCCAAGAGAGAAAGGCTTCCCTGAAACAGGGTCTGTTTGCTCACCTGCCTTGCTCCACTCTTTGTTTGAGAAATCAAATTTCAATACCTCTGTTGCCATTGCCGGTGCCTGTTCGTTGTTGCCACCAAAGAAACCCCCAAGCAGATATATAAAAATATTATCATCCTTTTCAACAGCTGCCAAAGTTGGTTGCACACGAGGAATTCCGGGGAAGCCGGGAAGTTTAGTCCACTCTTTATCAGTTTTAACATTAATGTAATACATGTCGTTCGACGGGCTCCCATTCACATTTCCTCCGGCAACAAAAACCAGATCTCCTATTGAGTTGCCTGAGAAGTTATCCATTGCCACCGGTAACTCAGGAAATGGCTTTAAAACTAAAAGATTGTTCGATGCTAATGTGATATGGTAGCAGGCTTTAAAAGCCTCTTCAGAATTATTGCCACCAATCCAGAGTGCTCCGTTGCTTACCGGAACAGAAACGCCATAAGCAACCTCTGTCGGAAGTTTCCCTACAACGCTCCACTCTTCCGAGTCCTGCTCATACATTAATATTTCGTTATAAAAAGCTTTCGTTCCACCTTCAAAGCCTAACTTATCAGGGAAATTTGCACCTCCTGCAACAATAAGTTTTCCATTAATTGTTGCAGCAAATGCTGCTGATACACCCTTAGATAGATCGCCTTGCAATCCACTGGTAGACAGTTTATTCCATTTTATATTCATAATATTATTATTTATAGTTTTTTTCTTTGATTTTGAAGGGTTATATATCAGTTCTTCTACTCGTTTACTTCCATCGGGAGTTACAAACATGAAGTTAAACATCCATTTTTGTAATCTGACCTCAGGAGTGCTGAAACCTGCAACAGGAAGTTTCAGTAAAACACTGTTCCAGCCCTTGCTGAGGTTTACCGGTATTGGATTACGGGCAACAAAGTTTTCATTCTTAAGTGTAATCTCATTACTCCTTTCGTGGTGACTGTTTTCCCAAACCGGTGGTTCAATACTTTCATTGTTGATCCATATTCTGCTGCTTCTATAATCCCATTCCCCTGCCGGAGGGGCAAGATCAGATTCAGATCTGCTGTAATCTTGCGTGGAAAACCATAGGCCTACCTCCTGATTTTTTGGCGACCATACCCATGTATAAGCATAAGCAGTACTATTTTCTTCAGGGTTTTCAAAAAAAGCAGGCACTATTTGCCCCCATACATGTCTCAGATAAATTCCTGCGCCCCTTGCAAGCTTTGTGCTATACTCTTTATTATTGAATGAGTAGCTTTCTGATAATATGTCTTCGGGAGGGAATGTTCGCTCAAGATCACCATCATTTGGGAAAGGATCAGTTATCCTCCACAACATATCTGTCTGCTTCATATATGGAAATGGCTCACCTTCAAAATTATTTTCTTTATGCCAAAGCATTCGCTGCTCAAAATCTATAAACTCCTGCAAAACAGGGTCGTCTTCATTAACAGGAAGGATAACCCCATTCTTGTTAAAATACTCAGAGCCACCACCCATCCATGCTCTTTCGGCAAACGCAAGTATATTAGGATAGAAATGATTTTGAAGTATAATATCAGATTCGGTTGGAAGTAGGCGATCGTTCCATATTGCCAGAATAGAACCTGCCAGATCGTCGCTTCCCTGTTCAGAATCATAAATTCTGCTATTATAAAGTGCTACAATGTCACTAAAAGCATCAAAATGATTTATATAATGAAATCGTGAGTCAATTGCAGGTATTCCGGTTTGTGCCTTTCCTCTGTAGCTCCATAGCTGAGTGGCATCAATTTCACCGGGATTGTAGTTCCAACCGGGATTCCACGAAATTACCTTCTTGCCGAAGCTTCGCACATGAGCAACCATTTCCGGTACAAAAGCGGGGTTAGTAAACTGCACTTCATCAGTGCCAATGTGTATATACTCAACATCAGGGAAAACCTCGGTGCATATTTCTTCCATTAGCTCTTTAAGTATTTTCATGCCTTGTGCCGACTGCATATCAACCCCGGTAGCTTTTATAAACGCTGCACTGTGTCCGGGCATATCAATTTCAGGAATCAGATTCATGTTATGTATTCTGCACCATTCAGCAATTTCGTGCGCATCCTCAAAAGTGTAGTATTTGCCATGCAGGCGAGTGAAACTGCTGCTGTCATTCAGCTCCGGAAAGCGCTTGCTCTCTAATCGCCATCCCTGGTTTTCTGTCAGGTGCCAATGAAATGTATTTATCTTATACTGAGATAGTAAAGCAATCTGTTTCTTGAGCTCTTCAACAGAAATAAAGCTCCTTCCAACATCATGCATGAATCCTCTCACACGAAATGCCGGCCAGTCTGTTATTCTAACACCAGGAATATCACCGTTTTCTTTCTGCGACTGCATTACAAGCTGACTTAAAGTCTGCTTTGCCCAATAAAAACCTTTATCCGTAGTAGCTTCAATAAGTATAGAATCCGGTCTGATTATTAACTTATAAGCTTCCTCCTGATTTATGTCGGCTCCCTCTATTTTGTCTACAATCCTTTCTATTATAACATCTTTATTTACACTGCCATTATGTAGTTTGTGGCGCTGCGACCAATCTATCTCCATTCTCTGAGGCTTTGGCAGTACCTGCAGCATATCATCCTTTACACTATTTCCACAAGAAAGTAGCAGCAATGTTATTATTAAAAGAGGATATATTCTTTTCATTTTTCTCTGTTTAATTTGATAGAATTAAATCTCCTCAGCTTTCACCCAATCTATAAAATAGCCTTTATCTCCGGAGATTTTATCGCTAATGAGATGCAAATATGATAATCCGTGAAGTGATTCATTTGCAAGTGAGAGCGTCATTCTTTTACGTTTATCTACATATACAACAGCTGTTGGTTTAACTTTATTAAGATCCCACTCAATTTCAATTAAATGCGGCTTTGTATCTCTTATTTGTAATCTTTTAGGGTTAAGCGTCATAGAGAATGGTGCAAAGTATGATGCGACAGTGTCTGTTGGATTGAACCACCTGTCGTTAAGAATCAATTCTCCATTTGTGTTTAAATCATTAAATCGAATCGATAGTGACAGTCTGCCCTTTTTTAATGCTGGGAAATTCCATACAGCACCTCTTACTGAAGAGACTAAAGAGTCGTTTTCGATATATTTAATCAGCAGTGATCCATCCTCAATACTGCATCCTGATGTTCTGTTATACGCACAATGCCCAACAATACCTTTATAGTAATTAAAAGTACTCCATTGGTCAAGTCCGTCAGAGAAATCACACTCTCTCTTCTTTTCATAAAGCCAGTCGGCATGAAACCTTAAAATTACCCTATGGAGCGGATGTTGACCAAGAGAAACAAGTATTTCTCCGGCATCCATTTCAATAAACTGACTCTGATGCACGCTTTTATCAATTCCGGATATTGTGCCGAAATCACCGGCATCACGTCTTGGATCGAGATAAAGCTCACGAAATCCTTGCCATGTTTTTCCCTCATCAGATGAAATAGCAGCATGAATAGCATTCCTGTTTGTAAAGACATCTTCCCAAACACCATTTACATCATTTATTTCAGGAAGTGGTGTTGTATTCGACCAGAGAAAAAGTATTCTCCCATCTCTTAATCTGCCTATTGTAGGCATTGTTATAGTTCCGTAAAAGGGTGAGGGTGTTGCTTCACTCCAGCTTTCACCGCCATCTTCAGAAAACGACTGATAATGGTGATCCTGAGAAGTTCTGATAAGCATCCATAAGCGACCGTCATTGAGTTCTATCACTGTTGGTTCTGCTGCACCATGATTCCATCTTTTACCGTTATGAAATCCACCACCCTCATGATCGGGCGTTGTTATCAGATTAGATCTTTTCCATGTTATACCATCATCATCCGATATTAATGTTAAACATGCTTTGGGGAGCCCGGTCTGAAGTCCATAATGAGCCGCTACAACCACACGTTTGCCATCTCTGACGAATATTGGTGGTTTTACCATAATGGCCATCGTATCTGATACTTTAATCAGGTTTCTATTACCATTCAGTCCACCGGAAGTTCTAATGGCGTAAGTGCCCATTCCGGGTGCTGCAATTACCCTCAGATACTCGCCACTTATGGGACTTCGGGTGTCGGCAAATGGTATTTCTTTAGGCACGTTAACTCTCTTCCAGGTCTCTCCCTTGTCGGTGCTGGAAATATAGAATGAACCGGACTCGGCTTGTTCTCCATAATTGTAATGCCTAATCTCACCGCTTTCTAAGAGCGACAGTCCGATATAAGCGTCACTTGGCGGGATTGCAACAACTTCAGGCTCATAAATCTGTTTCCTTGTCTCTGTGTCT
>CAZYNA010000037.1:6262-23680 GCA_964648775.1 uncultured Proteiniphilum sp.
GATGAAACAGCCATTCCGCTATTTGGGATTTCATACATTAGTCGGCGCTGACTATCCCTGAAATGCCCCCAGGTTTCTCTGCCTACTGCCATGCTTGAAAGCTGTACATAATAAAAAGGTAATTCTTCATTCCAAGCGCTTCTCCAGCTATCAACAAGAGTTGGGAAGAGCACTTCATGAAGTTCCACATTTTGTTCGTTAGATTCTCCCTGATACCATATTACACCGGCTATCGGGAGTCTGTTTATATCTGCAATACCGGTCTCATACAAATATGCAGGATGATATGGGTGGCGTTGGAGTGGTATGTCAGACAGCTCAATATTCTTTGCAACCCTTTCTCTGCACCAGGGGTTAATAAAATCATTGGTACTCCAATTGCGAAACATACCAACCAGATGAGGGTGGTGTTCGAGTGAATATCTGTCAATCCACGCCTCGGTTGGAGAGCCTCCTACGGCATTCAGGATTAGTCCCACCGGAACACCTGCCTCTCTGTTTATCTCTTTGCCAAAATGATATGCAATAGCAGAAAAGTCTTTTGCAGTTTCGGATGTCGACTGCACCCATTCGGTATTATTAAAATATTCCAGTCGGTTAATTTTTACAAGAGTTTCTTTGCTCCACAACTCGTTATTTGTGTATGCTACAGGTTGCATATTGAAGAACCTTAATCCGGGAATATTAGCTTCCGAAATATCCTCAAGTGCTGTGGAGGCCTGACTTAATCTGAACTCCATGTTCGATTGTCCGGAACAAAGCCATATATCTCCGATCAGGATATTCTCTAATATTATTTCTTTATCATTGCCTATTATCGCAACACTATATGGTCCTCCAGCTCCCAAAGCAGGTGTCTCAATTTCCCAGCTACCTGCATTTGTAGCACTGGTAGTGTAACTTTCATTATTGAATTTAACAGTTATTGTTTCGCCGCTGTCTGCTGATCCCCAAAACTTTATAGGTTTGTTTCTTTGAAGTACCATATTACTTGAAAAAACAGGAGCAATAGCTAATCCCCCATAATCTCCTGTAATTGCTCCATATGCCGTTTTTGCTATAATATTTGCACCTTCACCGGTTGGGTGCAGTGCATCCGGAAACAGGTCGGGCCGCTCATACAGAGGGGTATGCAGATCCAGCAGTTCCACACTGTTCACTTCTGCAACAACTTCAATTGCATCCTGAATCTGCCAGAACCAGTCTCTTGTGCTCGAAACAAAGCGTGAATGTCCTGTAAATATTGGAGTCATTCTACAAATCTTAACTTCAGCATTCGGATTTACATACCTGAAGGTATCTATCAGATTAGAGTAATCACGCACAAACTCATCACGATATTTAGGCCACGCCCTGGGGTCGGTGTCGTTCAAACCTAAGTGGATAATAACAATGTCAGCCTTAAACTCCAGCGCTTCCTTAAATTCAGGTAAGCTCCAATATGGTCTGAATCCATTTCTGAGCAGTGTGGCGCCACTGTGACCGAAATTCCTTACCTCATATTCATCACCAAGCATCATCTGCAGCTGCGCAGGGTATTTGTGCACCGCATTTTCTATTCCGGCACCAAAAGTAACAGAGTTTCCTACACAGGCAACCTTCTTTGGCTGACTAAATGCTGTTAAAGCAAAGAACAGGTAGAACAGTGCAAACAAACTGACTTTAGCTATTTTGTTATTCATAAATATATGGTTTTATAATTTCAACCCACTTTATATATCCTTCACCCATAAGGTGAAGTCCGTCATTTGTATATCTTGAGTCTAAAGTGCTTGTACCTGGTATTACGAAATGAGTATAAAGATCAATAAATTCTACTCCTTTCTCTTTAGTAAGTAGTTTCAGCTCACAGTTTAATGGTTTAATAATTTCTTTGTGTGTGGTGTGACCCTGAAACATTCCAAACTCCTCACTAACGGGAAGAATGCTCTGTATGTAAATCTCTGTATCAGGCGATCCTTTCTGTAATTTTTTTATAATAAGACCTATATTATAGACAATTGTATCAGGCGAAACACCTCTGCTCAAATCATTAATTCCAATAAGTAAAAATATCTTAGCCGGCTCTCCGTCAACAATGGTTTGCAGCCTGTCTAAAACGCCCTTACAAACATCTCCGCTAATACCTCTGTTTTTCATTCTGCTGTCATTCAGTAGCTCAACCCATTCACCACCATTCGAAATACTGTTTCCAAGAAAAATAATATCTTCTTTTGTTGCAGGAAGCTTTTCGAATAGAGAAGTTCTCTGATAGTAGAATGTAGAGTGATCACTATTTTGCGCTAAAAGGGTTAATACAAATATAAATGTAAAGAAAACAGTAAGAGATATTTTTAGCTGATTGTACATAGGGTATAATACTTAAGTATACATTAAATAAATTACCAAAGATAGCGATAACTATGAAAAAGCATCGCCATCTTTGGATTGAAAAATAGAGAGAATGTTTAATTAATTTCCGTTCTGGTATCCCGGAGTCTGCTCTAATGCATCATCATTGTCGAGCAACGCTCTGTCAAGAGGCCATAATACTTTATGAGATTCAGTACTCTTATTCAGGATAGATATTCCGGTATAGCTCGCCTCAGGTGCAAATACCAGCTCCATATGCACGTTCAGGGTTTGCTACCGGAGCAAATTCAGATAACATAAGTTCTGTCCTGTTTATGAAATGCTCATAGATTGCATGTCAAGTCATTCTCCAAAATTTGCCAGCACTGATACAGACCTCTTGGAAGATGGAAACAGCCTTTCCATTTTCCACCTTTCATGTCAAGAAGTACCTCACCCTGCCTGTTTAGGTATCCCCACCACTCAGGATGCACAGGGTCCTTAAAATGGCTCCATGTATAATCGTGCACTTTTTCAAACCATTTCAAACACTCTTCAGAACCTGTCAGTTGATATCCTTTAAGCAAAGATATTAAAGTCTCGATGTGCACCCACCAAAGCTTTTGATCCCACTCCAACTGCTGTGTAGGATGCCCTTTTCTGTCCATAAAGTAGAATATTCCTCCATACTCTTTGTCCCAGCCATACTCAATTGTTTTAATTGTTGTCTCAACGGCCTTTTCTATCAGCTCAGGGCGATTAAGTCTTACTCCCAGATCCATTATAAACCACATAGCCTCAATTCCGTGCCCGGGATTAATAAGCCTGCCGTCAAACGAATCAGATAATGTATTGTCGCTGTTAAGATTTTCAACAATAATACCACCAAGTTCAGGGCGAAGGAAAACATCCATCACCTCGCTAATACACTTCTCCATTGTACTTTCAACAATCTCCTTGTCGAGAAGATGCTCAATTTCGAGTGTAAGATTGCAAAGAATCATTGGAAGCGAGAAACCTTTAAGTGAGCGTGATCCGGGATGTGCTTTATTCCACTTGCCTTTAGGATTATCTTGTTTCTCAAGAATTATGTCGAATGTTCGTTTTGCAATATCCTCATACTCTTTGTTGCCCGTAGCCAGACTTAGCTGACCGAATGCCATTGCTGCAAATGTATACGAGAAGATGTTATATGGTTCAACCAGCGGCTGACCCTCACGAGTGAGCGAAAAATACCAGTTGTAGTTTCCGTCGTGACCATACTTCTTTAAAAACTCAGCTCCTTGAATTGCACACTCCAGCCACTCCTGTTTTTTCTCTACCTTATTATATAGCATAGAGAAAAGCCACACCTGTCTACCTTGTAGCCAAATGAATTTATCAGTATCAAATACTTCACCATTTCTGGTGAGGCAAGTAAAATATCCTCCAAATTCATTGTCCTGTGATTTATTTAGCCAAAAAGGAACTACATTGTCAAGTAGCTCAGTTTTATAAAGATTACCCAATTCATCAGAATTTATCATTATTAAATGTCGTTTTATTGTTTAAAGATTGCACCAAATAAGTGAATATTAAAATTCAAAGATATGAATGCAAAGTAAATAAAATATATTTAATAACAAAGTGGGTAAATAGAAAATAATTAGGAATAGGTCTGTGATTAACAATATTTAGCAGCGAAGTGTTAAAAAAAGAAGCTGCAACTATAAGAAGTTACAGCTTTTAGCGTTTACATAATTAAAATAAATTAATTCCTGGTGTTTTATTTTCAGGACTTACAGTAAGTTATTTTGCTAATCCTAAAAATTCTTCTGCTTCCTTAAGAGCTTCCGGCTTACCAACATCAATAGTTCTCTGGTCGGCGGGAGCGTAAGCAGAGATTGATATATCATTGCACACCGAAATATAGAAGTCGATAATTGAGAACTTTTCTGGCCACTTCTTCATGTATTTAAATACTGATGGTTGTAGAACATGTATGCCGGAGAAAGCCAATTCGTTGAACTCCGAAGGGTTATAGTTAGTAAAAGGTGATTTTGTGTCACCGGTATTTTTATTTATCCATCCGGTTAAATGATACTCTTTGTCAAATAAAAGGTATCGTGTTGTTTCCCGTTTGCTGCAAACCAGTGTTGCTTCAGAGCCCGACTCAATATGATGCATAAAGAGTTTATTCAGATTAATATCAGAGAATATATCTACATTATGGATCAGGAAAGGCTGATTGTCATCAAAAAACCACTCAGCTTTTTTAACTGCACCACCGGTGTCAAGGAGTTTATCCCGTTCGTCAGAGAATTCAATTCTTATATCGAAATAGTTGTTGGCTTTAATAAAATTGATAATCTGATCCGGAAAATGATGCAGGTTAATTATGATTTCATCAACTCCATTAGTCTTTAATTTTTCTATCGTATGTTGCAGTAGAGTTTTGCCTGAAACCGTCACTAATGCTTTAGGCTTTGAGTCGGTAATAGGCTTCAGGCGACTGCCTAACCCTGCTGCAAAAATCATAGCTTTCATACGTTTTTATTATATGGCCTGAACTCCTGTTCAAGGTTCTGTTCTCTGTGCACAAGTGATACCTTGATATTGAATTTTTTAGAGATATATTCGGCAACGTGCTGGGCGGCATAAACAGAGCGGTGCTGACCTCCCGTACATCCAAATGATATCATCAGATCGGTGAAATTTCTATCCATATATCGTTTTACGTGTCTGTCAACCAACGGGTATATGTTGTCAAGGAATTCAGGCATTTCACCATCGTCCTCCAAAAATTTAATAACCGGTTCGTCTAATCCGTTTACATTATTGTATCTTTCAAACTTACCCGGATTATTAATTGCGCGACAATCAAAAACATATCCCCCACCATTTCCAGATATATCGTTTGGAATACCTTTTTTGTATGCAAAACTATAAACCCTGACAGTTAATTCACGTTTTTGTGTGTCGGCAAACTGTTTAAGATCTACCATTTCCTTAAGCATGGAGTTCAGATACGGATATTCTTCAAAGCCTTCTTCAAGTAGCTCGCGCAGATTGTTAAGTGCAAATGGTACGCTTTGTATAAAATGCGGCTTCTTCTCAAAATAGCCCCTGAATCCATATGCCCCAAGCACCTGCAGCGTGCGGAACAGAACAAATTGGCGTAGTCTGTTAATGAACAGATCTACATCTACCTCTCTGTATTTTTTCAGTGAAGTTATATAAGACTGAATCAGTTCTTTCCTCAAATCTGAAGGGAAATTGGCTTTTGCCTGCCATAAAAAAGATGCAACATCGTAATATACGGGTCCTTTTCTTCCTCCCTGAAAATCTATAAAATATGGTTCTCCTTCAACAAACATTACATTGCGCGACTGAAAGTCGCGGTACATGAAAGTCTCAGATTTATCATCAAGCAATGTAGAAGAAAGCTTTTCAAAATCGTTTTCAAGCAAATCTTCTCTGAAATCCATTCCTGTAGTTTTAAGGAAACTGTACTTAAAGTAGTTCAAATCCCAATAAACTGA
Organism: uncultured Proteiniphilum sp.; assembly: GCA_964648775.1. Lineage (GTDB taxonomy): Bacteria > Bacteroidota > Bacteroidia > Bacteroidales > Dysgonomonadaceae > Proteiniphilum. The sequence continues at coordinate 12,115 of CAZYNA010000037.1, forward strand.
ACGTTCATTAAATTCAGAAAGCGGATAGCATATACTAAAATCAAGATCCTTTGCTCCCAAATACTGGAAATCGGCTAACTTAGCAATTGTTTTGTGCAGCAGATCCTTTTCATCACTACTGAAGACTCCAGTTAAGCGACCGCCCTTAATTGAATCAAAAAGAATAGTATCACCCAGGTCCTGTTGTATATAATACATCTTATCATTAGATACAGCGTATACTTCAGGTACGTTTAAACCCTTACTGTGGAAATGATTTGCAAGTCCGATAAATGCTTTGTTCTCATCTTTCGATTCGCCATGAACGCCTATCAGTGAAATATCATCTTTTTGCAATCTGAAGTATTTACGGTTCGACCCCGATGAGGGTAGTGCCTCCACTACCGGTTTTGATAATCCGGTATATTTAGTGAAGAGCGATATTAGTTGTTTCATATAATTGTAAATTTATTAGTTTTATCTTGTTGTTGTAACCTAATCCAGCTCCTGTAGCCAAACATCAACAACGGCATCACTCGGCATTCTCCAGCTGCCCCTTGGAGATAAATTCACTGAGCCCACTTTCGGACCGTCGGGCATGCACGAACGCTTAAATTGCTGAGAGAAAAATCGTCTGTAAAATACTTTTAGCCATTTCAATATCTCTTCATGAGAATATTTGCCTTCAAATGCTTGCTCTGCAATAAACAGTATCCGTTTCGGATTGTCGCCATACCTCAACATACGATAAAGAAACAGATCGTGCAGCTCATAAGGACCCACAAAAGACTCTGTCTCCTGTGCAATATTGCCCTCGCTGTCGGATGGGAGTAACTCCGGACTAAAAGGTGTATCTAATATATCATGCACAATCTTTTTTGATGTTTCATTAAGGTGGTTGTCGGAAATCCATCTAACCATGGTTGCGACTAACGTTTTGGGTACCCCTGAATTAACTGCGTACATCGACATGTGATCGCCATTGTAGGTAGTCCAGCCTAACGCCAGCTCAGACATATTGCCTGTTCCCACAACCAGTCCGTTCACCTTGTTTGCCCAATCCATAAGTATTTGCGTGCGTTCGCGTGCCTGACTGTTTTCGTAGGTTATGTCTTTTATATCAATATCATGTTCAATATCTCTGAAATGCTGGTTTACTGCATCAACAATAGATATCTCTTTTATGGTTATGCCCTCCGATTTCATCAACTCTGTTGCATTCGAGTAAGTTCGGTTGGTTGTTCCAAATCCGGGCATTGTTATTCCATGTATGTTTTCTCTGGGGAGTCCTATTAAGTCGAAAGCATAAGTAGTAATGAGCAGTGCAAGCGTAGAATCCAATCCCCCCGAAATTCCGATAACCGCAGTTTTAATGCCTGTATGTAGTAGTCGCTTTGCAAGAGCATGAGCCTGAATATTATACAGATCGGTAAGATTCTCTTCTTTATCCTTGTCTGAAGGAATAAATGGATGTTTCCTGAACGTGCGGTATATTTTATCTACCTTCTTCAGATAAAAAGGAACCTCTGCTTCAATAATACATTGATCTTCAGCAGATATATCATCATAGTATGAGTTTACCATCTTCTCATGACGTATGGTGTTTATGTCTGTGTCGGCAATAATAAGTTCACTCTCAAAAGAGAATCTGTTTGATTCGGCAAGCATTGATCCGTTCTCTGCAATAAAGCATGAACCGGAGAAAACAAGGTCTGTTGTGGATTCACCAACACCGGCAGAGGCATAGACATAGGTGGAGTTGCATCGGGCCGACTGCTGAAGTACCAGCGATTTTCTATATCTGTTTTTACCCACTAACTCATTACTTGCCGAAAGGTTGAATATTATATCAGCATCTTTCATCTTTGATTCTGAAGAGGGTGGGGTTCTAACCCATAAGTCTTCACAAATCTCAATACCGAAGTTGCCGAATCCGGTATTAAACACTGCCCCATCTTTATAAATTGGCAAATTGTAATTATCTGTCTTTAAATAGGTTTCGTTTAGTGAAACTCCACTGCTAAACCATCTTTTTTCCTGAAACTCTCTGTGGTTAGGCAAATATTTTTTGGGAATTAACCCCTTAACCCCTTCACTGGTTAAAACAGCAGCCATATTGTAGAGATTAGATTTAATCCGAACCGGCACGCCAATAATAACAGTAATATTACCTCTTTGCTCCACAAACTCGGTCAGCTCAATCAAAGAAGACATAGCCTTCTCAATTAGTCGCTCCTGAAAAAACAGGTCGCCGCAACTATATGAAGTGATGCTCAGTTCGGGTAAGCAAATGATATCAACACTCTCTTCAATAGCCTTTTCGATAACTTTCTTTATCTCGTTTGTGTTGTAGTCGCAATCAGCAACCCTCACCTTAGGGCTTGCAGCCGCTACCCGAAGAAATCCCAATTCACTTATATTCATAAAGCACTGTTTTTAGTCTATGATCTCCTGTGATAAAACCTCCATCCGGTACCTCCATCTGTCGAAATATAGATTTTCTGAATTAGTTTCCACTTCCCCTCGTTGAAAATCAACCGTCTCACTTCTTGGAAATCTCTTAAGAGGATAGAATTTATCAGAATAATCATTATTGATATAAAGTCTGTACGAGTCGATTCCCGACATAAAGAATTCTCTTCCCAACTCATTTTTGAGCGGCTCGCCCCTTCCAAACGATACGTCAACAGGTACCCAACCAACCCCTTCAAAGTAAGCCTCTACCCAGTCGTGAAGATTTACCTCACCGGGATGTGTCATCCAACCGCTTTGCCAACGAGCAGGAATACCTTTGTACCTTAGCATGGTTATCAGTAATAACGCAACCTGTCCGCAATCTCCTTTATGGTTATCAAGCACGTACTCAGGAATATTAGGAATTGTAGAGTACTCAATTGCACTTGCCCACGGGTAGGTGGTGGTGATGAATTTGTAAATCGACTGCAAGTCTTCAACAGCAGAATTGTTGTTTTGGGTCAGGCTGTCCGTCAGCCTCATTATTCTGTCAGAAAACTGTACATGAGATAATCTCTCAGAAGTATATTTTTTGTACAACTCCGATTCCTTGTCATAAGGCAATGGCTTTATTTCAGATAAATTAAACCATTCACCCTGCGAAGTGAAAGAAAATTCAGCCGTAAAAACAACCGGTTCATCTTTCTCAGCTGCTTCCGACATATAGATTGAGGTATGGTCAGTAATATCATCAGAGATTATATAGTCGGCATGAGAGGCCCCAATAAACTCCACATCTGTTTGTCTTCCAACATCTTTTCTGGGGAAGGGCAGCCATGCTTTAAGTGTTTCTCCTGCAGCAATTTCATTAGCAGGAACTGTGAGGCTGTATTTCACTCTTGTATTTACTTTTGGCAACAAATACTTACCCTCAATATCCGATGGAGTGAGATCGTTAAGGTGTGTGTCCAACGTCTTTTTTGCCCCCGATTCGGCACTTTTTACAACACTGCTTGCCATATCTCTGGCCTCTGCACTTACCCTGAAAATATTTGGAGCTGCATTTCTAAAATATCTTTTCTCACCATCAATTATCCGATATTCAAGTATTCCGCTCTCTTCCCATTCCCTCAACTGATCACCGGTAGGCGTGAAACCCTGATTCTCTTCAATCCAGTTTATTATAAAACCGATATCTCTGTTAAAATCCAGTGATACCCTATGCTTCATATCTTCAGAGTCAATCACCTGAGGCCATATTTTGTCGGTAAATAAAACTCCGTTCAAATGATCAAACTCATGTTGATAAATAATGGCTGTAAAATTGTCAAATCTGCTAAACCCTTCAAGTTTCTCACTATGCAACACCCCTTTTTCATCCATATACTCCACATCTATCCATGGATAGCGCAAAGAATTTCCACTAATGTCGGGTATCGAAAGGCATCCGTCGCGTTCAAAGACAATTGTTTCAAACGAATGGTTGGTAATCTTAGGGTTTATTGCCACCTGCACGGGATGTCCCGGTTTATCTATTCTTTGAAACAGAAATATGTTTTTCAGTATTCCCACCTGCGGAGCAGCTATTCCAACACCTCCCGATTCAGATAAGGTTGCATGCAGTCGGCTAAGGAAATATTGCAGAGTATCATTCTGGTCGCCAGGTCCAGAAAAAATAATATCCACCGACTGCATACGCAGAATCAGTGAGTCAACAGGGTCGGTTGTCTGCAGAATCCGAAAAGGCTCGCTCTCCTCTCCACTAAAAATAATCTCCAGCTCTCTCTCAGTAAAAGGATTGAATGCGGCCATAGTTTGAGTGAACAGAATCAGAGAGAATAATACAGGTAAATATTTCATATCTCATTGTCTTGCTTTATTTAGCAAAGATAATGAATTCTACCTTTAAATAACAACCTCTTTATTACCAATTTGAATACCTGCTATAACTCTACTGCTTGAGCCAGCTGTATTATTTCGGGAAGTTTTTCAGAGACTGTTGTCATTGAGTCATAAACAATTGCGGCTCCGGCTTCTAATAAAATATTGTTGTTGAGCAGTCCGGTGTTAACAGCAATAGTAAAAATTCCTGCCCCCACTGCTGCTTCTATGCCCAATGGTGCGTTTTCTACTACAATGGCCTGATTGGGACTAAGGTTACCTCCAAACTCCAATCCTTTTAAGAATGGCTCCGGGTGCGGCTTACCATTTTCCACATTAAAGGCAGTCACCATAGTCTCCGGAGTAAATACTCCCGGAAAAGGTGTTCCTATTCTTTCAAGGAGGGAGGGCTGACCGGATCCTGTAACCAATACAGGTGTTAATCCCTTCTTTTGCACATAATCAAGTGTCTCTTTAGAACCCGGTAGTATCGAGCCATTATTATACATCCTGAAAAGCTCAGATTTACGTGCATAAATCGATTCCATCTCCTCGTCGGTTGCGTCTCTTCCCAGGTTACGTCTTATAACTGTGTTAATTGTAGAAGTACCAATTCTCCCCTCCTGCATATAAAATTCATCATGCTCATATTTAAGACCATACTCATCCATAGTCTCTTTCCACGATAAATCATGGTCGGGCATAGAATCATAAAGCACCCCATCCATATCAAAAATTACTGCTTTCAGGTCGAACCTGCTATATCCATTCTCTTTTAAATATTCTTTTAATAAATTGATCATCATAATATAAAAAGACCGCCCGACCATAAAAAGAGTGGTCTTGCGGTCTCAATAATTTTAAATTTTAATTATAGTCTCGACTTGATTGCTCTTGTCGCCTCTTCGTGTCCCGGCTTTTCCAGCAGGGCAAACATATTCTTTTTGTATGCCTCAACTCCCGGCTGATTAAATGGATTTACTCCAAGCAAGTATCCACTTATACCGCAAGCTTTTTCGAAGAAATATATAAGCTGACCGATAAATTTCTCATTCAGTTTCGGAATCTCAATCAATATGTTTGGCACACCACCATCAACGTGTGCTATTCTTGTTCCCAGTTCAGCCATTTTATTCACCTCATCAACCCTTTTACCTTCAAGGTAATTCAGGCCGTCGAGGTCACGGTCGTCGTGAGGAATATAAACTTTCTCGTTCGGCTCTTTCACAGAGATAACAGTTTCAAATATTGTTCTTTCGCCCTCCTGTATCCATTGTCCCATAGAGTGTAGGTCGGAAGTGAAATCTACTGCAGCCGGAAAAATCCCCAGAAGATCTTTGCCTTCACTTTCGCCAAACAGCTGTTTCCACCATTCAGCAAGGAAGTGCAACTTAGGGTGATAATTCACTAAAATCTCTATTTTCTTTCCTTTTCTGTACAGTTCATTACGGATAACTGCATATATAGCAGGTAAGTTATAATCGTAAGAAGAGTTCTGGTCGGTTGCCTTTTCAATCTCAACAGCACCTGCCACAAGTTTGCGTATATTAATTCCTGCAACAGCAATTGGCAGCAGTCCCACGGGAGTTAATACAGAATATCTTCCGCCAATATCATCAGGAATTACAAAAGTCTTATACCCCTCACTGTTAGCCAGTGTTCTTAACGCACCCTTCGAAGCATCTGTTATGGCAACGATACGTTTTTTTGTCTCTTCGCTGCCAACCTTCTTCTCAAGCAAATCCTTCAGTAAGCGGAATGCAATTGCAGGCTCAGTTGTTGTGCCCGATTTTGAGATATTAATTATTCCAAATTGCTTATCATCCAGATAGCCAGTCAGCTCACACAGATAATCCTCACTAATATTAGTTCCTGCATAAAGTATAACCGGATTCTTTCTCTTTTTGCCATCCTGTAGCCAGTCGAAAGAATTAGAAAGCGCATCTATAACCGCTCTTGCACCCAGGTAGCTGCCTCCAATTCCCACAATCACAACCACTTCGCAGTGAGTGCGCAATACAGTTGCCGCATCTTCAATATCTCTTAACTCCTCATTGCTTACAGAAGAAGGTAGGTTTACCCAACCTAAGAAATCATTTCCTTCGCGCGAGCCGTCGTGTAGTGCACGGTTGGCCGCAGATGCCTGTTCCGACTTCCTGAGGATATCCTCTTCAGATACAAAATCTGTTACATTTTTGATATTTAGCTGAATACTATCCATGATTTAAACAGTTTATTTTATTTGTTATATGTGTTAATTGTCAGAAAAACTCAATAAGCTTCTTAATTGCAACCTGAGGCCTTAATCGTTCATGAAGAATCTTATAAACCGTTTCAGCAATAGGAATCTCCACATTAAAATGGCTGTTAAGCTCATAGATACACTTTGCCCCGTAATAACCCTCAGCAATCATCTCCATCTCCAGCTGTGCCGATTTAACTGAATAGCCCTTCCCGATCATTGCGCCCAGCGTACGGTTTCTGCTAAACTGCGAGTAACCTGTAACCAGCATATCCCCAAGATAATGCTGATCGGTTATATTCCGTTCAATCGGAGCAACCTTATCCAGAAATCGCGACATCTCCTTTGCGCTGTTACTCATTAACACAGCCTGAAAGTTATCGCCGTACAGCAATCCCTGGCAAATTCCCGCAGCAACAGCATAAATATTCTTCAATACTGCCGCCAGTTCAATACCAACCACATCATTCGATATATTAGTTTTAAGTAGCCGCGATGTAATTGCTTTAGCCAGGTTTTCAGCCTTTTCCTCATCTTTGCTTGCAACCGTCAGAAACGATAATCTCTCCAATGCAACCTCCTCTGCGTGGCATGGCCCCGAAATAACCCCAATATTCTCAAGCGGAATCTTGAAATTATCAGCAAGATATTCGCTCATCACCATATTATCATTCGGAATAATCCCTTTCAGTGCAGAAACCATAAATTTCCCCCTGAAAGTACTGTTCCATATCCTTCTGAAGTATTGTTTAATGTATGGCGAAGGCACAGCAATAATTATCGTATCCGAGTCCTTTATTGCCTTTTCTATGTTAGAGTAGAATGTTATTTGTGCAAGGTTGAATTTTACATTTGTCAGGTAATTTGGGTTGTGTCCCAATTTGTAAAATCCCTCAATCTGTTCGTCGCGACGCATAAACCAGTTAATATGCTTCTGGTTCATTAATACTATTTTAGCAAGCGCCGTCCCCCAGGTACCGCCTCCTAAGATACAAATTTTGCCGGTAGTATCCATTCTGTTTTATTTCAGATTGTCAGTTCAGATTGTCAGTCTGTAGTCTCTTTTTTCTGACTCTTTTCAGGTCGCATAAGCGGAAACAGAAGAACCTCCTGAATAGAAGTTTGTCCCGTCAGCAACATTGTAAGCCTGTCCATCCCGATTCCCATCCCCGAAGTGGGAGGCATTCCATACTCAAGTGCCCGCAGAAAGTCCCGATCAATAAACATAGCCTCATCGTCGCCTTTTTCCGACAACTGCAGCTGATCTTCAAACCTCTTCCTCTGATCAATCGGGTCGTTCAGCTCCGTATAAGCATTGGCAAGCTCCTTGCCGTTAACCATAAGCTCAAACCGTTCGGTCAGCTCCGGATTGTCGCGGTGGCGTTTACATAATGGCGACATCTCAATCGGATAATCGGTAATAAACGTCGGCTGAATATACTTACCCTCCGCTTTTTCACCAAAAATCTCATCAATAAGCTTCCCTTTCCCCATTGTTTTATCCTGCTCAACACCAAGCTTTCTGCACACATCTCTCAGCTCATCCTCATCCATACCACTAATATCGATGCCCGTATGATCCTTAATGGCATCAATCATGGTTACCCGCTTGTAGGGAGCCTTAAAATCAATCTCATTGTTGCCCACCTTCACCTTAGTTGTACCCAGCACCTTCAGCGCCACATGCTCAAGCATCTGCTCGGTAAACTCCATCATCCATTTATAATCGGTATAAGCAACATAAATCTCCATCACCGTAAACTCAGGGTTGTGCGTTCTGTCCATCCCCTCATTCCTGAAGTTGCGCGAGAACTCATACACGCCGTCAATACCACCAACTATCAGTCGCTTCAGATACAACTCATTTGCAATCCTCAGATACAGGTCGATATCAAGCGCATTCAGGTGAGTAATAAACGGTCGCGCCGCAGCCCCACCCGGAATGCTCTGCAAAACCGGAGTGTCCACCTCAAGGTAATCCCTCTCATCAAAGAAGCTCCTCATTGCATCAAAAATACGTGTACGCTTTATAAACACATCCTTCACTCCGTCATTAACCAGCAGGTCAACATACCTCTGGCGGTAGCGCAGTTCAGGGTCAGAGAACTTATCATACACCACTCCATCCTTCTCTTTCACAACCGGAAGCGGACGCAATGATTTTGATAATACCGAGAGCGATTCAACATGAATAGATATCTCCCCCATTTTCGTGCGGAAAACATACCCTTTCACTCCAATAAAATCGCCCAGATCAAGCAACTTCCTGAAAACGGTGTTGTATAGCGTTTTGTCCTCATCCGGACAAATATCATCACGTGTAATATATAACTGTATTCTGCCTTTCGAGTCCATAAGCTCCACAAACGAAGCTTTTCCCATAATTCTGCGACTCATTATTCTCCCCGCCACACTCACGTAGCGACGTTCGGCATCATCCTCAAATTCCTCTTTTATATCTGTTGACCAGGCATTTATATCATACCCCGAAGCCGGATAGGGCTCTATCCCAAGTTCTCTTAATTCATCCAGGCTCTCCCTGCGTAAAATTTCCTGTTCGCTAAGTTCTAAATTATGCATAATTAGTGCAAAGTTTCAACTTTTATTAGTTTGTAAAATCATACAAAAGTACAAAAATATAACTACAAAGTCTATAAATCACCTACTTTAGTGATAATAGGATAAGGATTTGTATTTATTTATTTTTTTGAGTGCAGAGAAAGAATGAGATCAATTTAGAAATTGAAAAAGATATTACCATTCATTGCAATTGCATTTTTGACAAGCTGTATCACACTTTTCCATATCTCGCAAACATCCGGACTAAATAAAATGGAGCTAAAGAAAATACCATCAGGAGCAAAAGAGGTGGTAGTTGAAAAAAATTTAACACCTCCCGAATTATATGAAGAAATCTACTCAGTACTTTTATCCAGAGGTCATAGAATTTCAAAAGATGACAAAGAGCGTCTTTATATTAACACAGAGTGGAAAGCCGGAGCTGAAGCTGTTATGGCTGCATCAATATCAAATGGAGTAAGCATTACTTCTGAGTGGGCACAGTCGCAATGGACTTCCGATAGGCCCGGAGTCGCATTTGCCGAATCAGTAGCAATTGCAAAAAGCATAGAAAACGGAATAATAACATTTAAATGAACGTACGACATAACTAAAATTAATATTGATATTATAGTTTATTTCTCACTGATGATCTATAGTTGTCAAGAAAAGCTACTTAAAAGTATAATATTTTCATTATCGACATGCCGTCAGCTTGTTTTTAGTGATCATTAATATTAAGCTCACAACCACAATACCAATAACCCACAATTTAAAACTCATCCCCAAACCCCATTTTGGTTCCTCTTCCAAACGGTAATCCTCATTCGTTAAACTTTCAATATGCATCTGCAAATTACTGTTTTTTGTTGTAAGAGTATTGATTTCACGTTCAGCCTCTTTAAGCAGAATTTCATAATCCTCAACTGCTTTATATAACCGGCTGCTATTAGAAGTTATAATTTCGGAAGCAAGCGGATACATTCCCGTTGCTGAGTCGGGTAGGGCATAAGTATCGTAATAGAGCTCATGCCTGTGTGTTTCATTACTTAAATTGATACTCTCCAACCTTAAGCGTTCTAACTTTGCGCTAACCAAACTTAATTCATTTTGCTTAACATGCAGACTGTCCCTAAGTTCTAAAACAACACTATCCTTGGTTTTGGTTGCTAATCTTTCACTAACTATCTGACCTGGTTTGCAACCAACAACAAATAATAAAAGCACACTAACTATTACAGCAAAAATTAAATCCGTTCTTTTCATACCTTACTCCTTCCCCTTACTTTTCAAAATTGCTTCCAAAAACTTCCAATAATATCCCGCAATCAGTTCAGTACAATCCAATCCGTTCACAACCTTTCTGGCATTCACTGGGTCCTCATAAGAAGAATTAAAATATCGCTCTAAAGAAACACCGGTAAAATCACCTTTGCCCGATAATCCTCGTGTCATTCCCTCAATCATAATCCTTGCACTAATCTCAGGATTCAGAGCGAGCTCCGGAAGAACCAAGAGCGGATAACCCAGCAACTTGCCCATCTTCTCATAATTCTCATACCAGGTCAATTGCACGTCACCACGACCAAAATAGAGCCTGTCGGGGTAAGCGTAAACTTCCCCATCATATTTAATTTTTCTTCCGTACGGCTTACCCTTTCCTCTTCCTTTTTCTTCAACCGGTTGCATTGTTCTTCCTGTTTCGTGGTATGATGTTGCAAGCATATAAGCTCTCCATCTGTCATCAAAAATATCATATTTGTCAAAAGCATTAAGTTTATATTCAATTCCTTTAATCTGAGTCTGAGAAATCTGCCCGTTAAAAAGCAATTTCGAAACCTCCATATAAAAAATATCCCTGTTCATTGCAACTCCCTTTTAAAAGTCCCAACCGGCGGTTTTCTCATCTCACACTCCACAATCTCACAAAAGTGATAATCACTATCCTTGCGCCATTCAAGCTCACGCTCAAAAGCCTTCTCCAAGCCTGTAATTCTTCTATGATCTTCCGTGCGCTGAAGCTGCAAAAGTTCCAAATCCTTAACCAATTTACTGTTTATAACATCCTTATCACGAACCATTTTAAGTAAACTCTCAGCATTCGTTTCATTATAAGAGTTCATTTTTTCCATATGCGAAACAGTTCGCTCCAATAACCCCATCATCTCCGTTGCAGCCGATGCATCCTCGCGCTTTGCCGAAGCCTCCGACTGCACCGCCTCGCTCACCTTAATCCGCTTGTTTTCCCTTCTGTTAATAAAAACAGAAATCATCCCTCCAAGCGCACCACCACCGGCAAGAGAACCAAACAAGCTAAGCATCTGATAATTAATTTCAAGTAGTAACATCACCCAAATAGTTTTAAAAAAACCGCCCCCCGGAAGGAGCGGTTAAAAAACAAATCAACAAACAACATCAAGCAAAATCAACAGCAAATCTACCGCAATAAGT
>CAZYNA010000038.1:0-4953 GCA_964648775.1 uncultured Proteiniphilum sp.
AGATACGTAGGAGAACCAGACTTGGTATATACTTGGTATAGGTATGAGCAAGTGATCTCACAGGATTTATTTTAATAAATTAATGTGAACTGAAACTCTTCATTCCTTGTTATAAGTTTCACTTATATTAATAATTTAGAACAAGTTCGCAAACTTATGCTAAACTACAGGGGTTTATCTCAGCAAGAAATAGATATTCTTGCGACTAATGGTTGCAGATGTTCCGACTGGAATCTGATTGAAGTAAAAGACAACTTTAATCCTCAATATATTGAGAACTCTCAGTTCTCTGGTAAAATTAAACTTGGGGTTTTTGAAAAAGAGTTTACTTTAGCCGGTGGCTTGAAAAAGCATTCGGGAATTAACAACGCAATAATTCATAATTGTATTATTGGTGATAATGTTTTAATTGAAAACATTCAAAACTATATAGCAAACTATAGTATTGGAGATAACTGCTTCATTCAGAATGTAGATGTTATACTTGTTGATGGCAAAACTACTTTTGGTAATGGTGTTCAGGTTAATGTGCTAAATGAAACGGGCGGACGTGAAGTTCATATAAACGATAAGCTGACTGCCCATTTTGCTTATATATACTCTTTGTATCGTCACCGCCCGATTCTTATTGAGAAACTAAAAGATATTATCGACTATTACAGCAACAAACATGAGTCGGATATCGGTTTTATAGCTGACAACTGCAAAATATTAAATGTAGGCTATATAAAGAATGTAAGAATTGGATCTCATTGCAACATTACAGGAGCAATGAAGCTAAAGAATGGGAGTATAAACAGTAATAAATATGACCCGGTTTATATAGGCAGGAATGTTATCGCAGAAGATTTTATTATTTCATCGGGCTCAACTATAGATGGAGGTTCATTCATTACCAGATGTTTTGTTGGGCAGGCTTGCCATATAGATCACGGATATTCGGCATCCGACTCACTTTTCTTCAGCAACTGCCATGGTGAAAACGGGGAGGCCTGTGCGCTGTTTGCCGGTCCGTACACTGTTACTCATCACAAATCCACTCTGCTTATTGCCGGCATGTTCTCTTTCATGAATGCCGGTTCGGGATCAAATCAAAGCAACCATATGTATAAGCTCGGACCAATTCATCAGGGAATTATAGAAAGAGGAGCCAAAACAACAAGCAACTCATACGTTCTGTGGCCTGCAAAGGTTGGGGCATTCTCTCTTATTATGGGACGCCATACACAGCATGCCGACACATCAAACCTGCCATTTTCATATCTTATTGAGAAAAACAACAGCACATACATCTCACCGGCCATAAATTTAAGAAGTGTTGGAACAATAAGAGATGCAAAGAAATGGCCGGAAAGAGATAATCGCAAAGATCCTGTTAAGCTCGATTGTATCAATTTTAATCTCCTGAGTCCCTATACTATTCAAAAAGTATTTGCCGGAATTTCAATTCTCAAAAACCTGCAGGCAACTGCCGGCGAGAATTCGGAGATTTACACTTATCAGAGCTGTATAATCACAAATCGTTCTCTAACCAGAGGATTGGAACTTTATGATATTATAATTCACAAATTTCTGGGTAACTCAATAATAAAACGATTAGAGCAAACCAGATTCAAATCAAATGAGGAGATTAGAGAAAGGCTAAATCCACAAACTACACTTGGCTTGGGCGAATGGGTTGATTTATCGGGACTGATTGCTCCAAAATCTGAAATAGACGCACTGCTCGACAGAATTGAGTCGGGAGAAATCACTAAACTAAAAGAGATAAACCATATATTTCATAAACTTCACGAAGATTATTATGTTAATGAATGGACATGGGCGTGGGATAAGATTCAATCGTTCTATAATTTAAATCCTGAGAAAATAACAGCATCAGACATCATCAGTATTGTAGAGAAATGGGAGAAGTCGGTTGTAGGACTCGATATGATGATTTATCAGGATGCCAAGAAGGAGTTTTCCTTGTCGTTTAAAACAGGATTCGGTGCAGATGGTAATATTGATGACAGAGCAACAGATTTTGAGTATGTTAGGGGTGCATTCGATAAAAACCCTTTTGTTATGACTACGCTTAAACATATCGAAGATAAAAAGGCATTAGGAAATGAATTAATTGATAGAATAAAAAATATAGTTTAATTTTATATTTTATATTGCGGATGTGTCCTGCAAATTCTATGATAAGTAAATATTAAAAAAGCTATGACAGATAAAACTTTCGAACTTATAGAGCAGTTCAATCCTAAACCGGTTGAAATACCTATTGACAAATGTGAGCTTGAAGAGGTTATTGAAACTATATTTTCTTCAATGTTTCCTGTATGCAGTTGCGATGAGCTCTATAGAATACGCAAGGAATTAAAGGATGCTGCAGAAGTTTTGCATAAGAACATAGAGGTTCAGCATGGCAAAGAAAAGGCAGATAATATTATCGAGTCGTTCTTCACAGAATTTCCCTCAATTCAGCAACGGCTATATGATGATGCGCACTGCTATCTGAAGTCGGACCCCGCAGCAAAATCCTTAGAAGAAATTATTCTTACTTACCCCGGTTTTTTTGCACTGTGCATACACAGAATTGCACATGCACTGCATAAACTGGGATTACCATTAATTTCCCGTTATTTTTCGGAATATGCTCATTCAAAAGTGGGAATAGATATACACCCTGCCGCCAGCATTGGCAAAAACCTGTTTATGGACCATGGAACAGGAATTGTTATTGGCGAAACAACAATTATTGGCGACAATGTAAAAATATATCAGGGAGTAACCCTTGGAGCTCTTTTTGTTGAAAAGAAATTATCGGAAGTGAAGCGTCACCCTACGGTTGAAGATAATGTTGTAATTTATGCAAATGCTACTATATTGGGAGGAGAAACCGTAATTGGTCACGATTCAACAATTGGTGGTGGTGCATGGTTAACCCAAAGTGTGATTCCCTACTCATTAGTTTATAATTCGGTAGATGTAAAAATCCGTACAGTAAAGAACTTTCAGGAACCGCTTAATTTTGTAATATAATAGTTGGGACGATAAACATATTAAAGATTTAACATACAAATAGGCATGAAATACAACAACATATTAGAGACCATCGGAAATACACCACATGTGAGACTAAATAATTTATTTCCTAACCATGAAGTTTGGATTAAATTAGAAAAACAGAATCCGGCAGGAAGCATAAAGGACAGAATTGCCCTTTCTATGATTGAGGATGCAGAAAAGCAAGGTATAATAAAACCGGGATACACAATAATAGAACCAACATCGGGCAATACAGGTGTTGGTCTGGCCTTTGCAGGAGCAATAAAAGGCTATAATGTAATTATTGTAATGCCCGAATCTATGTCGCTTGAAAGACGACATCTGATAGAATTATATGGTGCCGGGCTGGTTTTAACGCCACGTGAAAAAGGTATGAGAGGCGCTATTGAAAAGTCGGAACAGATACACAATGAAACCCCCGACTCATGGATTCCACAACAGTTTCAAAACCTCTCTAACCCAAGAGTACATGCCGAAAAGACTGCTAAAGAGATTATTGATGATTTCCCGGAAGGGTTTGATTATCTGATTACCGGCATCGGCACGGGTGGACATATCACAGGCGTTGGCAGAGAGCTGAAGAAAAAATTCCCGTCTATAAAAATTATAGGTGTTGAACCCACCGATTCGCCAATAATTACTGAAGGGAGATTTGGTGCACACGCAATTCAGGGTATAGGCGCAGGATTCATTCCCGACACATTAGATTTAAACGTCTTAGACAGCGTTATTACTGTAACTAAAGAAGAATCATTTGAGTTTGCTAAGCAGCTTATTCGCAAGGAGAGCATTCTGGGCGGCATCTCCACCGGTGCTGCAATTGCTGCTGTATCTAAAAAGATATCAGAGCTGACGGAAAAAAAGAGAATACTTACATTTAATTATGATACCGGTGAGAGGTATCTGTCGATACCCGGATGGGTACACTAACAACCAATTATATAGACTCTAAAACAGAAACGGCAGTCTCAACAGAATCAACGTTCCTTATCTTTAGCGAACGTTTTTTCCCAACTTCGCGGAGTTTACAACTGCGCGGATTTTGCTGTACATAATTCAGCAATCTTCCAAAAGCCTCCGACTGATAATAGGAAGACTCTGCATCCGAAACAAGATTAAGCGACATATCGCCATTCTTTAAAACTATTTTTTCTACACCAATAGGTTTAGCTAATCGCCTCAATCTTACTATTCTTATCAGCTCTTTGCCCTGTTGCGGGATTTTGCCAAACCTGTCTTCCATTCGTTTAGTAAAATCCAGCACCTCAAGTTCAGTCTCAATACTATCAAGCTCACGATAAATTGCAACTCTTTCTGAGTCGTTAGGGATATACATAACCGGGAACATCAACTCCAGATCACTTTCAACGTGAACATCATCAACATACCCATTTTCCTCAGCATCATTCTCTTGCTGCTCCCTATACAGGTCTGCAAACTCATCCTTGCGCAACTCCTGAACAGCCTCATTAAGAATTTTCTTATAAGTTTCGTATCCAAGATCCGCAATAAACCCGCTCTGCTCAGCACCCAATAAGTTTCCTGCCCCCCTTATATCCAAATCCTGCATAGCAATATTAAGTCCGCTGCCAAGCTCAGCAAAATTCTCTATAGCCTGGAGTCGGCGCCTCGAATCACCGCTGAGTGAGTAAAGTGGTGGTGCAAGCAGATAACAAAACGCCTTTCGGTTGCTCCTCCCCACCCTTCCGCGCAATTGGTGCAAATCGCTCAAACCAAAGTTTTGCGCATTAATTACAATAATAGTATTTACGTTGGGCATGTCAATTCCCGACTCAATTATTGTGGTTGCAATCAACACATCCTGTTCATGATTCATGAAATCAGAAATTACCTTCTCAAGCTTCTTCGGATCCATTTGTCCGTGTCCCACCGCAA
>CAZYNA010000038.1:5053-13527 GCA_964648775.1 uncultured Proteiniphilum sp.
AATGTACGCGGAATTGGAGTTGCAGTCATAGTAAGCGTATCCACATTCACTTTCATCTGCTTCAGTTTCTCTTTGGTAGAAACTCCAAACTTCTGCTCCTCATCAATAACAAGCAGTCCTAAATCATTAAATACTATATCCTTACTTACTATTCTGTGCGTTCCTATTAAGATGTCAATTTTACCTTCTTTTAAATCTTCCAGAATATCTTTCTGTTCCTTTGCAGATCTAGCGCGACTAATATAATCCACTTTCACAGGAAAATTCTCCAGCCTGTCTTTAAAGGTATGGTAGTGCTGAGTTGCCAAAACCGTTGTAGGAACTAACACTGCAGTCTGCTTGCCATCTGTTGCGGCTTTAAATGCAGCTCTTATGGCAATTTCAGTCTTCCCGAAGCCAACATCACCGCATATAAGTCGGTCCATTGGCTGCTCACTCTGCATATCACTCTTCACATCTCGTGTTGCTTTAACCTGATCGGGAGTATCTTCATACATAAATGAAGCTTCGAGCTCCGTTTGAAGATATGTATCTTTTGAGTAAGCAAACCCTGTCTCCTGCTGTCTCTCAGCATACAGCTTAATCAGATCGCGGGCTATATCCTTTATCTTGGATTTTGTTTTTGCCTTAACCCGCTCCCATGCACCGGAACCTAATTTATTTAATTTTGGCGACTCACCCTCTTTTCCCTTATATTTCGACACCTTATGAAGTGCATGGATAGATACAAACACAGCATCATTATTAAGGTAAGTAAGTTTTACTACTTCCTGAACTTTATTTCCGATTGGCAGTCTCACCAAACCTGCGAACTTGCCAATTCCGTGATCCATGTGCACCACATAATCTCCCGTTTGAAGCTGATTTATCTCCTTGAGAGTTAAGGCAACCTTACCTGAACGTGCTTTATCCGACTTGAGACTGTACTTGTGAAACCTGTCGAAGATCTGATGATCGGTGAAGCAACAAATCTTAAGTGATTCGTCAGAAAACCCCTCATGCAACGTTTTATTTACAGCCACAAAAGGTATAGAATCATCTCTATCCTCAAAAATATGAAACAGCCTCTTTTGCTGCTTCGAACTATCACTAAGTATATAAATTGTGTACCCCTCTTTTATAAAGCGATGAAGAGAGTCGGAGAGTAAATCGAAATTCTTATGATAAAGCGGCTGAGCTGAAGTATTAAAAGTGAGTACTGCCTGTGCAGTATCCTGCATCTTAGAATCAAATCTAACCTTTTTAAATGGATTCAATTTATTAACAAACTCATCTTTCTTCAGTAATTCAGCCTTTACAAAATCAACATCTTCCGGATCAATGGTAATATGAAGTTCATCTTCATTAAGAGATTCAACTCTACTTGTAATCCACTGCAAATCATCAATTCCAATAATTGCATCAGAAGGCAGAGAGTCGAATAAAGAAGAATGCTTACTACTGCTTCGCCCAAACTCAGGCACAATCCTTATCTCATTAAATCTCTCCTTTGAAAGTTGAGAATCCAGCTCAAAATTTCTTATTGTTTCCACCTCATCACCAAAGAAATCTATACGAAACGGGAATTCTGCTGAGAATGAAAAGACATCCAGAATACTTCCTCTTTGAGCGTATTGTCCGGGCTCGTACACATAATCAACATACTTGAACCCATAACTTTCGAGAACCTCACTTATAAACTCCGCATCCACCTGCTCACCTTCAGACACAGTTAGTGTTTGCTCCCTGAGCTGCTCAGATGACACTGTTTTTTCAGCAAGTGCATCAGGGTAACTAATAATTAGCAGAGACTTATTTTCTTCCTGCAATCTGCTTAGAGTTTCAGTCCGAAGCACCTCATTTGCAGCATCAAGCTGCCCGTATTTTATAGCTCTTTTAAATGCTGAGGGGAAAAACAGCACATCATCAGCACCAATTATCTGAGTTACATCATGATAAAAATAACCTGCCGATTCGGCATCATTTAAAATATAGAGGTAAGTTGAAGGATACTTTTTAAAAAGTGATGTGGCAAACATGGCACTTGAAGATCCGTGCAAACCCTTTACTGATATACTATTTACCTTCTTCAGTAAAGAGCTCGCAGCAGCAATATCAGGGTGGTTTCCCACTATCTGCTGAAGCTGTTTAATGTCTATTGGTCCAACCATTTATACGAATCGGCAAAGGTAACCTATTTTTTTTATTATCTTTGTGTTGAAAAGTCAAACTATTTCTTTTTAGACAAATATTTTTTAAACATGCAGATAGAAGGCAGTCTCAAACCTGATTATATATTTGAAAGCAGTTGGGAAGTATGTAACAAGGTAGGAGGCATTTACACAGTATTATCAACCAGAGCTAATTCACTTCAAAAATCACATAGAGATAAGATTTTTTTCATTGGTCCCGATGTATGGGATAAATCAGAAAGTCCCTGGTTCATAGAGGACAACGATCTGTTTCCGCAATGGAAGAATTATGCTTTAACCACTCAGAACCTCGAAATAAGAACAGGCAGATGGGATGTACCCGGAAAACCGATAGTGTTCCTCGTTAAGTTTGAACAATTCTTTAAGCATCAGAATGGTATTTATAGCAGTATGTGGGAAGACTTTGGCGTAGACTCTCTTCATGCATATGGCGATTATCACGAATCAACAATGTTTGCATATGCAACAGGAGTGCTTATTGAGAGTTTTTATAAATTCCATAGGCTTGAAACATCTGATGTAATTGCTCATTTCAACGAATGGATGCTTGGTGCCGGTGCTTTATACATAAAAAAACATGTGCCTAAAATAGCAACTATATTCACCACTCATGCCACCTCTATTGGCAGATCTATTGCCGGCAACAACCTGCCGCTCTACGGGCATCTGCACGAATACAACGGAGATCAGAAGGCGCGGGAGCTAAATATGTCGTCTAAACATTCTATAGAAAAAGCTGCGGCGCAAAATGTGGACTGCTTTACAACTGTTAGCGATATTACGGCAGAAGAGTGTGCACAATTTCTGGAGCGCCGACCGGATATTGTAACTCCCAACGGCTTTGAAAAAGATTTTATACCTAAGGGAAAATCATACGCTCAGGCTCACGATAAGGCCAGAAAAAAGCTTCTGGAAGTAGCAGAGAAAACAATCGGACATTCAGTACATAGTGATGCGGTATTAGTGGGAATAAGTGGCAGATATGAGTATAAGAATAAAGGTATTGATGTTTTTATTGATGCAATGAAGCATTTACAAACTATGCCCGAGCTAACACGTGATGTAATTGCATTTATAATGATACCCGGATGGATAAAAGGACCAAAAAAGACTCTGAATAGCGGACCTTATCCTTTTGTAACTCATGAACTGGTTGAACCGCAGTACGACAGGGTGGTGAACCACGTAAAATATGCAGGTCTTAACAACGGGCCCAACGACAGAGTGAAAATAATTTTCGTTCCCTCCTATCTAAATGGCAATGATGGTATATTTAATCTCGATTATTATGATTTGCTCATAGGGTTTGACATGTCGGTATTTCCTTCCTACTACGAACCATGGGGATATACTCCCCACGAGAGCGTAGCTTTTTCAATTCCAACAATTACAACAACACTTTCGGGTTTTGGAGTATGGGCAAAAAAGAAAGGAGAAAAGAAGCCAAGCCTCAGCAATGGAGTAAGTGTCATTCATCGCGACGATGATAGTTATTCTGAAGTTGTAGAAGAAATAGCATCAATTATTTATGATTTTTCATTAAAAAGCAAAGATCAGGTAAAAATACTGAAAGATGATGCAGCAAAATTGTCTGACAGGGCAGACTGGGCTCATTTCATTAAGTATTACGAAGATGCGTACAGCAAAGCTTTGCACAATTCATACATAAGATTATCGAAACCCTATCAGCTAAAGTCAGATTATTAAACTATCTTTGTCGGGGTTTATTATTTTATACTCAGAAAGTTGTATATTTTAAATCAGAATATTATTTTAATTAAATAGAACAGCAATGATTATTAAATCAAGTTATTCAAACAATCCGGTTTGGAGGGATATTCATGTTCATTCAGTTTTACCTGCCGAGCTGCAGCCCCTGGAAGAAATGGCGCACAACCTATGGTGGGTTTGGAATGAAGAGGTTAAAGCCATTATGGAAAAACTTGACCCTATTGAATGGGAAAAAAGTGAAAAGAATCCTGTAGTGATGCTGCAAAACCTACAATCGGACGTAACTGAAAAAGTAATTCAAGACAAAGAATTGATTGATCGTATCCAGCGTGTATACGAGAATTTCAAAAACTATATGAATACTCCTTATAACAGTGACCGACCAAGTATTGCATATTTTAGTATGGAATATGGGTTATCGCATGTGCTGAAGATTTATTCAGGAGGACTGGGAGTATTGGCAGGCGATTACCTTAAAGAAGCAAGCGACAGTCGCGTTAACATGACCGCTGTAGGATTTCTCTATCGTCATGGATACTTCACTCAGTCACTTTCAGTAGATGGTCAGCAGATTGCAAATTATGAAGCACAAAACTTCGGTAGTCTGCCTATCACGCAAGAGATGAACAGCGACGGAACTCCAATGGTTTTAGAAGTTCCGTTTCACGACAGAATAGTATATTCTTATATCTGGAAAGTTGCAGTTGGTCGCATCAATCTCTATCTGATGGATACAGAATTGGAGAAAAACAGCGAATACGACCGCTCAATTACGCACCAACTTTATGGCGGCGATTGGGAAAACCGTATGAAACAGGAATACCTGCTTGGAATTGGTGGTATACTTCTTCTTAAAAAGCTGGGCATTAAAAAAGATGTTTATCATATGAACGAAGGCCATGCTGCTCTTATAAGCGCACAGCGCCTTTATGATTACGTTGTTGAAGAAAAAATTCCTTTTAATGTAGCACTTGAACTGGTGCGTGCATCATCACTTTATACTGTTCATACTCCGGTTCCGGCAGGGCATGATTATTTTGATGAGTCACTGATTGGCAAGTATATGTCGCCAATGATATCAAAATTAGGAATTCCCTGGCAACAGTTCATGGATATGGGAAGGGAAAAACCGGGAAGTCACGAAAGATTCTCCATGAGTGTATTTGCCCTCAACACAGCACAGGAAGCTAATGGCGTTAGTAAACTCCACGGAACTGTTTCTCAAAAGATGTTTCAACCGGTGTGGAATGGGTATTTCCCCGAAGAACTACATGTTAGCTATGTTACAAACGGAATTCATCTCCCAACCTGGGCAACATCGTCTGTGAAAGAATTATATGGCAGACACTTTGGTCCTGATTTCTTTAACGATCAATCAAACGTAAATCTTTGGAAAAACATTTACGATGTAAGCGACGACGAGATATGGGATCTGAGAAAGCACCTTAAAATGAAACTTGTAGATTATATAAAAGTGGAATTTAAGGAGGGCTGGCTAAAGAATCAGGCAGATCCATCAAGAATCCTGAACGTTCTTGAGGAGATTAATCCAAATGCATTATTAATTGGATTCTCACGCAGATTTGCAACTTACAAACGCGCGCATTTGCTATTTACAGACCTCGACAGGCTTGCAAAAATAGTAAACAACCCCAAGGCTCCCGTGCAGTTTATTTTTGCCGGTAAAGCGCATCCTGCAGACGGAGGAGGCCAGGCACTAATCAAGCAAATTGTTGAAATATCACGTCGCCCTGAATTCTTAGGCAAAATTATTTTCCTCGAAAACTATGATATGCGTTTAGCGCGAAGATTGGTTTCGGGAGTTGACATTTGGCTAAACACTCCTACCCGTGCTCAGGAAGCATCAGGTACTTCAGGAGAAAAAGCCGAGATGAATGGTGTACTCAACTTGTCTGTTCTCGACGGATGGTGGTATGAAGGATATAGGGAAGGTGCCGGTTGGGCATTAACCGACGAAAGGACCTATGACAATCAGGATTTCCAGGATGAGCTTGATGCAACAACTATTTACTCTATGCTTGAGAACGAAATAGTTCCCCTGTACTATGCACGTAACAGCAATGGATATTCACACGAGTGGATACAGTATATCAAAAACTCAATGGCCAAAATTGCACCATGGTGTACAACCAAGAGAATGATGGATGATTACTTCGACCGCTTCTACAATAAGTTAGCTGAGCGTTCTGAACTGTTGCACGCAAATAATTACGCAAAAGCAAGAGAAATTGTTAAATGGAAGGAAGAAACTGCTTCTAAATGGGACTCATTTGAAATTGTTAAAATGGAATTCAATCCAAATCAGAAGATAAACATTAACAATGGAAATAATGAAGTAAACGGTGTAGTTGTAATCGACAGAAAAGATCTCAAAGCCGATCTTGGAGTTGAGTGTGTAGTTATAGAAAACGACTCAATCCATCAAACTCCGCAGTTTATTGAATCTTATGAATTCAAATTAGTGAAAACTGAAGGTTCTCTGATGTATTTCGAGACCAATAAAGCATTAAATGATCCGGGTACTCATAAATATGGTTTGAGAGTATTCCCTAAAAATCCCGATCTGCCACACAGAATGGATTTTGCATATATGAGATGGATTTAATCCGGACATCAAACCAATAAATGTAAAAAGCGCCCCTGAGAAAAGAGGCGCTTTTTTTCGGTATTTACCGACACAAAAAGAATATTATAGAGATAATATAAAAGATTGTGATGTGTGATTAATTAAAAAGGTAGAGGTCAAATTGCATCCAATAATCTACTTTTTCGTGGTGAATTACCGAATCTCTTTGTATATAAATTTACCAGATGAGATACACTCTTAAACTCATACATCATTGCAATATCAGTTATACTCATATCTGAATTCAACACCAAAGACTGTATTTCTTCCATCTTACGATCCAACATCCACTGATAAGGAGTTTGTCCGAAACTCTTTTTAAAATGTCTGGTAAAAGTTCTTATGCATTCATATCTGCAAAGATCTGCGAGATCAGTTACATTCTTTGCCGACATATAATTCTTCAACACTTTATCTTCAAAAGATTTCACTTTTGTTGAGTGTGGTATCAATTTCACAAGCACTATTTCATTTTCTGATGACGGTTTCACTTTACTTGTAACTCCATCCGAAAATGTAAATGTACATGAAGCAACATCTGTAAGTAAATATTTGCGAACAGTGTTGCTGTTATCTGTTGTTTTATTATCTGCGTCCATTTTTTCCTTTATTAATTGTTCCTGTAAACACATCGTTACCTAAAGTAATTCTAACTTTATATTCATCAGCGCCCAAACCGGATAGACTGATAACATTAAAGCCCATATCATAAACTTCGAAACTAGAATGTTTTGCTCCTTTTTTACCGTAAACTTCTACCCAAGCCGGTCCGCGATAATTCTGCACTGAAATCTGAACCATATTGTCTGCGCTGTATGCTTCAACCTCAGGTGTTACCTGAACAGAGCGCAGTCCAAACATACTTATCATACGATCATTACCATTTCCGGCAATTCTGGTTGTACCACCTTCTCTGGAAAGTTCAATTTTATCCTGAACTGGGTCCTGTGCAAATGCTGTTGTTGGGAAAAATAAAACTCCTGTTACAGCCAAAACAAAAAATGTAATCAATGCTTTTTTCATATCTTTCGTCCGTTTTAAAAATGTTGTATAGATGTTGTATATTTTTAGTTGTAAAATTATGACACAAAATAACTAAGGAAAGACATTAAAAACAATACCCCAACGTTATTTTAACGCCATTTTACAGGCTATAACGCTGAATTACAGCTACTTTAAATTGTCCCTTTTAACGCTAATTAATCGTCAAAAAGTGTAACTTCATAGTTGTTTTCTGTCATTTTTTTCTTTAATTGGGACTTTCTCACCCTTACACTTTCAACTGTTGTGTTTAAAAAAGTAGCAAGTTGTCTGTTATCTGCATCACATGCCAACAACATTAACAGCATTTTTTCATTAGCATTAAATATACTTTTCTCATCTTTTAAGTGAGTGTATGCGTAGAATGTTTCATCGTCCGGGGAAAGGGTTTTATTTATATCACGAAGATCGGTATCAGTATTTTTAAGTATTTTCTGCATTTCCTTATATACTTTCGGATTGCTGGAGACATATTTTTGTGTGAGCTTTTCAAATTCACCCTGAAGGAAAGTAAGCCTGTCAGAAATATTACTATAAAGTAAAATCAACCATTTTCTTTTGCCTGCTTCCTCTCTCATCAATACAGCCTGCATCTCCTGTTGTTCTACCTTATTCTCTGCAAGCATCAGTTTCATTTTAGACTCTTTCCTCGCTTTAAACATATACATAAGGTAAATTGAAATTAGCATCAACAGAATTAATGCAGCAATAATTATTACAAGGTTTTGCTGCCTTGTTCTTAATATAACATTTTCTGCTTCAGACAAATCATATCTCTTTTCCATCTCAGCAATTTGAGTGTCTAATCTGTCTCTCAGAGATTGATTTAAAAGATCAAATGAACTTCTAAGATATATATTAGA
>CAZYNA010000038.1:13627-22442 GCA_964648775.1 uncultured Proteiniphilum sp.
TTAAAAGATCAAATGAACTTCTAAGATATATATTAGAAAGTGCATAGTTTCCTTGTCGTTCTGCAATATTTGCAACGTTTTGATAATAGAGATAATTCTGTCTATGAGTACTATCTTCAATCATATCAATGGATAACTGCCCATAAAACATTGCACTATCAAGCTGATTTAATCCTACATACCTGTCCGATATATTAAAATACACTCTTGAAAGGTCAATATTCTCATTCTGATTTTCATATAAAACTAGCTTAGTTTTCTCGCTATTTAAGGCCTTTTCAGGTTCACCTATTATATCATAATATATTGATTGAGCATTTAGTATAAAGTAATCCTTACCAGGCAATTTATTATAAAATGAAGACATGTAGTCAAGATAAAAAACACCTTTATCGTAGTTTCGTTGCTCCATTTCATTCCAGTATAATGCTAAGTATGTATCAAATATATGAATTGAATCTTCTTCCTCTTTTGCAAAACTTAGTGTGCGTTGAAAATAATTATCTGCTGTAGGATAATTTCGATTAATATAGTGAACATTGCCAAGAAAATAATTTACGAGATATCCTAAGGATGGGTCCTGTGGAGTCATAGTTTCAAGTAATTTGTCTGCTTCTCTGAGTGGTTCATAAACTGTACTATCTCTAACCCCCATTCTTGTGCGTACAATACCCTGATAAGCTAGTGCTCTGATATAATTTTTACTCTTGGGATCATTAAGTCTGTAATACTCAGAAACAGAGTTTATAAGAGAATCACTGGTAAAGTTTACGTATGTTTTATCATCCGAAATTACTTTCAAAAGATTGTAATGAGCCTGATTATGCCTGGATAAATTATCTGTATCAATAGTGTTCAAACTATCAACAACCTGTTGTGGAGAACTATCAATCACAAGATCAAGCGATACAAGGTATTGCTCAATGGCTTTATTATTTTTATTATCACAAGAGAAAAAAATAAAAGCCACAACAACCAGAAGAAGTAATAATATAAACTTGCGCATGCGAAGTAAA
This sequence comes from uncultured Proteiniphilum sp., assembly GCA_964648775.1. Lineage (GTDB taxonomy): Bacteria > Bacteroidota > Bacteroidia > Bacteroidales > Dysgonomonadaceae > Proteiniphilum. The sequence continues at coordinate 14,644 of CAZYNA010000038.1, forward strand.
GACATGAAAAATGATTGAACCAGTACAAAGTTAATTGAATAATCAAAAGAACAAATATAAGTTTGGTTAAATTGATAAATACTCACCCGCCGGCACAACAGCTCTACACTTCTTATAATCAAGCCCATAAACGTATGCAGCCTGATGAAATTATAATTCTTGGCTCTGATAGTAAACAGTTTATACAAAAACTGTGTTATAGCACTATCCTGAAACCAATTTCATGCAATAAATACTCAACTCTCAACCAATAATGAATAATAACTGGAAAAAAGCATTTGCAATAATCTGGGGAGGTCAGTTTTTCTCAATTCTCACAAGCAGCCTTGTAAACTTTGCAATAATAATTTGGCTGAGTCTGCAAACCGGCTCAGCAGAAATTCTTGCATGGGCTGCAATCGCAGGGATGCTTCCGCAAACTTTAATTGGTCCTTTTACCGGAGCCTTAATCGACAGATGGAACAGAAAGCGTATAATGATGCTTGCAGACACCTTTATAGCATTATGCACACTCATACTTACATTATTATTTTGGTTTAACTTAGCAGAACTTTGGCATATATTCGTTCTTCTTGCACTCCGCTCAGTAGGATCTGCATTTCACATGCCTGCAATGCAAGCATCAGTACCTCTGTTAGCTCCCTCAGATCAGCTCACCCGCATTGCAGGAATTAATCAGATTATTGCTTCAGTAAGTCAGATAGCCGGTCCTGCACTTGGAGCAATGATGATAACCATTTGGGATATAGAGTACGTACTTATATTTGATGTGGCAGGAGCATTAATAGCAGTAATATCACTATTCTTCGTTCATATACCAAACCCTGAAAGAGATGAAGATCAGGAAAGAGACATATTAAAGGAGATGAAAGAAGGGGCTATGATTGTACTGCGCAATAAAGGATTGAGCCAGGTATTTCTATACTCTATAATTGTTGTGTTTTTTATTGTTCCTATCAGTGTGCTTTTCCCACTTATGACACTCGACTATTTTAATGGCACAGAAATGCAAGCCGGAATTATTGAAGCAGTATGGAGTGTTGGAGCATTGGTGGGAGGAGCAATAATGGGCGCAAAAGTATATAAGATAAATCGTGTTGCCCTTATTAACTGGATGTATCTTTTGCTTGGTGTTGCATTTATGTTTTCAGGTATGCTATCCCCACAAGGGTTTATATGGTTTGCGATATTAACAGCCTTGAGCGGAGTATCAGGAGCAGTTTACAATTCTGCATTCACGGGATTAGTACAAACAAAAATAGAACCATCAGCACTTGGCAGAGTATTCTCAACATTCTATGCTATAGCCCTGATTCCCGCCATGTTCGGATTAATAGGAATTGGATTTATAGCCGACAATATTGGTTTAAGTACATCGTTCATTATCTCGGGAGTTATAATTATCTTTATCGGATTAATTGCTTTTTTCACAAACCCTGCAATGCAGATCGACAAAGTACAACATTAATATACCAATCATATGTCCACCTTATCTATCCTGATCATTGTTACATCAGCAGTATTATTGCTGCTTTTTTTAGTTCTGAGGCTCAAAATAAGTGCATTTATTGCCTTATTGTTAGTTTCAATATTTGTTGGTATCCTCACAGGCATGCCTCTAAGCTCAATCACTCAATCCATTCAGGAAGGCATGGCCGGCACATTAGGGTTTGTTGCAACCGTTGTAGGGTTAGGAGCAATATTCGGACAAATGCTTGAGAGCTCCGGCGGAGCCGAATCACTTGCTAATTATCTGTTAAAGAAATTCGGTAAAGAAAGAGCACCCTGGGCAATGGCAATTACGGGGTTCATTGTAGCTATACCCGTATTCTTTGATGTTGGTTTTATAATCCTCGTACCCATTATCTATGCACTATCCCGCGATACAAAGCGATCTCTCCTCTATTATGCAATTCCATTACTGGCCGGATTGGCAGTAACTCACAGTTTTATACCGCCTACACCCGGCCCCGTTGCCGTTGCAGATATAATAAATGCCCAACTTGGCTGGGTTATACTTTTGGGCTTCATACTTGGAGTACCTACAACCATCATTGCCGGTCCACTTTTTGGCAAATACATTTCAAAAAAGATATATCTTGAGCCTCCATTCGGATTAGATGAAGCTCAGCAGGAATTCACCCCCGACAATTATCTGTCATTTCGCTCCATAGTAATTATAATCTCCATACCCCTGTTTCTTATATTGCTTAATACTTTTACAACTGTTGCCGTATCAAGCAATATTGTAAGACAATCAATATGGACAGACATAATTGAATTCATTGGGCACCCCTTCTCAGCACTAATCATAGCCACACTTATAGCCACATACTTCTTGTGTATCAGAAGAGGTATGGACAAACAAAAAGTGCTCGATCTTAGCACAAAAGCATTAGGTCCTGCCGGAATAATTATACTTATCACAGGTGCAGGTGGAGTTTTAAAACAGATACTAATTGATAGTGGAATTGGTCAGATGATGGCAGAATCCATGTTATACTCCCCTCTACCTCCAATAGTTCTTGCATGGCTAATTGCAGCCGCAGTAAGAATTACGCAAGGGTCGGCAACAGTAGCAATGATAACCGCAGCCAGTCTTCTCGCTCCAATAATAGGAGAATTCGGGCTCAGCGATCCACATCGGGCATTAATAGTTATTTCAATTGCATCCGGTGCAACAATACTCTCTCACGTAAATGACAGCGGATTCTGGTTAGTAGGGAAATATCTGGGAATGAATGAGAAGCAAACCCTTCAAAGCTGGACTGTTATGGAAACCATAATTTCCTTTTGTGGATTGGGGTTCACACTTATTGCCAGTCTGTTTTTCAAGTAGCATCAAACGCATGAAATAATTATGTAAAATTATACTTAACTTATATATCTATCACCAAAGTGCAACTTTAAAAGTGCACTTTTAATTCAGCGATTTACCTTGCATTTGCACTTTAAGACTAACATTTTAAGAATATGGAATTACTTTTTGAAACATACAGAAACCTTATTGAACGTACAGAAACCTCATTTATACGTTATATACATGATGAAATAAACTGGAACAGCCGCATGATTGCTATTATGGGAGGAAGTGGTGTAGGTAAAACTACCCTGCTTCTACAACATATAAAACTATACAACGATCCGGACAAAACACTTTTTATTTTTGCAGATGATCTTTATTTTAGTGAACACCGATTGTATCACACTGCATCAGATTTTTATAAAAATGGAGGAAAACATCTATATATTGATGAAATTCATAAATATAGCGACTGGTCGAAAGAGCTAAAAATGATGTATGACCATTTCCCCGAACTTCAAATAGTTTTTACAGGCTCTTCTGTTTTAGAATTATTTAAAGGCAGCTCAGATTTAAGCCGAAGGGCTATTCTATATATCATGCCCGGGCTCTCATTCAGGGAGTTTATAAATATGTCAAACAATACAGATTTTGCTCCTAAAGCTTTAGATGAAATAATTACAAATAAAGTGACTATTCCCGGTATATCCCGTCCACTTCCCTTATTCGAACAGTATTTAAAACATGGATACTATCCATTTTTCAAAGAGCCTGAATACGAGATACGTCTGCGTAATGTAATAAACCAGACACTAGAGAATGATATCCCCATGTATGCAAATATGAACATATCTACTACAAAAAAACTAAAACAACTCCTTTATATTATATCACAGAGTACCCCGTTTAAACCCAACTTCACAAAAATTGGCGAAATGATTGATATACATCGGAATCAAGTTAATGATTTTATGTACTATCTTGAAAAAGCAGGATTAATAATGCAATTAAGAAATCATACCGGCGGTATTCGCGAATTAGGCAAAGTAGAAAAAGTATATCTTGATAACACAAATATTATACACGCTCTGGCAGAAGGTAAACCAGACAAAGGCAACATACACGAAACGTTTTTCATGTCGCAAATGAATATTAAACACAATGTTACCTCTTCGCCAGCAGCCGATTTTACAATTGACAAATATACTTTTGAAGTAGGAGGTAAAAACAAGACTCAACGACAAATCATTGACACTGATGATGCATTTGTTGTAAAAGATGATATTGAATATGGATATTTAAACACATTACCCCTTTGGGCATTTGGGTTTAATTATTGATTTAAAACAAATCACCACTCCATAGTTTATCAAGAAAATGCATAACAGGATAAACCTCCACACCATTCATCATCCTGGGTTTTTTATCTATAGAAAAATAATAAGACGAGCGTCGGGGAACTCCTCCGAAAAGACTTTTACATGTATATCTAAGGTATCCCTCTTTAATAAAATTACACAATCGAATTATTCAGGGTCAGCACTGACATGCTTGCCTGTAGCTAATGGTTGGCTAATATAAACCCCGTAGTGGACTTACACCACCAAGTTAAGTACCATACACTGCACACATCAAAAAAAAGCTGCCTCGTAATGAAGCAGCTTTTTATAATAATTAATATCAAATATTTTTAGTAAATGATACTTGTACTGTTATTGTTTAAAATACTCTTTGGCCTATCAGTAGTCTTCTTTCCTTGAATTACAAAGTTATGTTCCATTACTTTTGAATTCGACTTATTCTGTACTAAGGAAGAGCGCAACTTTAATGTGGAAGCATTTTGTGTAGCGGTAGTACTCACTGTAGCACTGCCTGCAACTTTAGTTAGCTTTAGATCGAAATATCCATCAAACCATCCACCACTACCTTCTGCAGTAGTTCCTCTAATCAGATAGCCATCAGCTTCACTGTCAGGCGAAATAACAAGATTTCCTTTCATATCTAATACAAAATCAATTGTAGCAGTACCCTCTGTATTGTATGGAGGAGTTGTATGAAACTTAGCTGCATAAGTTGCAGTAGAAGTACTTAAGTCTGCAATTGATTGAGGAGCAATAGACATCATAAATTTATCAGTATCAAAAGTTGCTATTAACTTATCAGTTAATTCAACACCAGTAATCACTAATGTATTTGCATCATCTCCCTCCTCAATTTCCACATCCATCTCAGCTGGATCTTCTCCAAACTGGCTTTCACCAGTTAATAAAAAGCTCCCTGTAAAATCGCTGATACCGTATTCTACAACATCTTTAGAATAGTAGAAAGTTTCAGTAAAATCTCCAACAATAGTTCCATCTTCATAGTGGAAGATTAAACCAAATGTATAAACAGTGATTCCTTTTTCATTTACTTCAACTGAAGATTCTATATTAGGACTTTGCGATACAAACAAATCTTGACCAAAAACTACGTCACCAGTTGGTTGATTTGCAGGTATTCTAATAACCCCATCATAGTTATAGAAAGCTAATCCATAACCATCTTCATATGCATTTGAGATATAGAATAGGTTCTTATAATCACTATCTTCATTCTCTTCATCCAAATCAATTGCTTCAGAAATAATAGTGTTCCAGCTATCTCCATAAGCGGCTGACTCATATACACCTAATGCACCTTCTATCTCTTCATATTCAACATCATTAAAATCTTCAATCTTCAGATTAGCTGCAATAAAAGCTTCTTTAGTTAAATAGATGATAGTTGGAGTTCCAGCAGGATATTTACCTCCATTTTGATAGCCGGCCATACTAAAGTAAAGTGAATTTGAAGGGAAAGTTATGACATCATCAGCAAATGTTCCTAAAGGATAGGAGCTAATGTCCTGTGATACGTTACCATAAATAGTTCCGATTGAAATCATTCCATATGACCAATCTACCCCTATATCATTAGGCTCCATTGTCACATTGCCTGAATTATCAATTTCAATTGTTGTTAACCAATCTTTACTATCATCAAAATCTCCAGGCTCATTAAAACGATACCCATCATAAATACCATCAGCATCCGGAGTTCCTGAGGTGGGAACTTTATAAACATTCTTTAATCTATAACGTGTAGAATTGTCAAGTTTAACACTATCAGCTTCTACATACATCGGGTGAATAGTCACACCAAATAAAGTAATGAAAGTCCCGTCAACATATACCAGCTCTCTTGGCACAGGGCTCCATTTTATACGAGAAACGACTGTTGACAAATTAGGTAAATCGCTCCCATAAGGGTTTACAATATCATCACCTACAACAGCTAATTTTAAATTGTAAGCAACACCTTCAACAGCATTTGGAAAAGTAACTACAAAGTCAACTTCTGTCTCACCATCAGCAAAAGTTACTGATTGTGGTACGTTGAAAACATTATCATCATTAACTTCAACTGTAATAGGCACACTTACAGATCCGGTTGACACCTCTCTTGCAATTGTTAGAGTAATTTGAGTTGCTTCAGCCGGCTCTAACTCAAAAAGCGAGCTATTATCAGTTGGAAAATACACACCCTGATTACCCGCAGGTCTATCGGGGCTTGGTACTACTGTATCTTCATAATCACTACAAGCTGTAAACAATACTAAAAGTGATAACGACAATACTTTTAATAATCTATTTATTTTCATATATATATCTTAAATTAAAGGTGAAACATTAGTTATCTGGAACCGGAGTAGGTGTAGGTGCAGTAGGATTATTATCACCTTCTTCTAGTGAAGGATTTGCAATAATTTCTTTCTGAGGTATTCTCCATAACAATAATGGGTCACCTGCAGGAATATTAAATACCATAGTGGCATTAGGGAATCCACCACCTCTTCGATCAACAGGTTTATTCAATCTCATGATATCATACCAGTTGAGCCCTTCACCCCAAAGTTCTATTCTCCTGTGACGGAAAACTTCGTCTTGTATCTCTGATGGAGTAGCTGAAGAGAATGAGTAGCCTGGATCTCTATAGCCTTTGATAAAATCAACCAAAGTTGTATTACCTCCTCCATTCATAGCTTCAGCCTCAGCCTTAATTAGATACATTTCTTCAACACGCATCAATGGAATATCATTTGAATTTGTTGATTGCTTCATCACACCTTCATATGGAGCAAACTTAACCTGAGTATACGGATCATATCCATATGAATCTGTAGTTGCTTGTTGTTCATCTGAAAGATTTTTAGACTCACCAAACTGATCTAACCACCAACCTTTCCTTATATCAGAATCAGAAATTGACTCATAAAGTGCAAGATTAATCTGTTTTCCACCTGAGAAATTAGCATAACCATAGTTAAATGAACCCATATGAGAAATCCAGTTAACAATACCTGAAGTTACAACTCTGTCTGTTTCAGAAATAATAATTCCCCACATCCAATTACTCTCAGAAGAACTCATGAAAGAGGGTTTATTTACTTCATTCAATGTGCCGGGTCTTAATCCATCAGTAGCTGCAGAACTAATAGCATTATTTGCATCAGAAGCCGCATCTGTCCAGTTTTGCATTGTAAGATTTACTCTTGCACGTAGTCCATATGCAACTGCTAAATTAATATACCTTTTGTCTTTTCGGGTAATATTAGCTTCATCAGCAACAGTCAAGTAGCCAATTGCATCATCTAAATCCTTTAATATAAGATCATACACTTCTTGTACTGTTGAACGAGGAGCTCCACCTAAATCAGCAAGTTCTTCAGAATTTTCATCAGTTACAATTGGCACTGCAGGCTGACTCTGGTTTCCTACATAGTTAAACTGGTAAAGCTGAACTAAGTTAAAGTAAGAGAAAGCTCTTGCAGCTAAGCCCTGTCCCAGATAAAAGTTAATAGTTGGATCTTCTGATTCCCTATCATTTGCGGCAACAACACTGTTCGCAGTATATATCATTGAATACAGATTATTCCAAACAATCTGCGATTCGTTAGAGGTATAAACTCGGTCAG
>CAZYNA010000039.1:0-6597 GCA_964648775.1 uncultured Proteiniphilum sp.
TTAGTTATATACATACAAATTTAAACTAAAAACAGAGTTTTCACAGTTATTTTAAGTATGTTAACAGATAAAAGTCTAAAATTAGAGCAATGCACATATTTTCTCTAAGTATAACGCATCAATATTATCGAATGAGTCCCTATTTTCACTATCAACATCCAGAACTGCCACAACAGAACCATTTTTAAATATCGGTACCACAATCTCTGAGCGCGACAATGAACTACATGCAATATGACCCGGAAACTTATCAACATCGGGCACAACAATAGTCTTTTCTTCCTTCCATGCAGTTCCGCAAACACCCTTTCCGAACGAAATATTTGTACATGCAACAGGGCCCTGAAACGGACCAAGAACCAGCTTATCATTTACAACACGATAAAAACCGACCCAAAAGAAATTGAAAGCTTCATTCAGTGCAGCAGCAATATTTGCCATATTGGCAATATCATCCTCTTCATCCTTGGTAAGAGCTTCCAATTGTGGTAAAAGTAACTGATACAGTTCCTCTTTTAAAGCCCCTTTAGGTAAAATCAATTCTTCCGCCATAATATATATCGTTATGTACTTTTATAAAGATAAAATGCGTTGCCTTAAAAAGAAGACAACGCATTTATAACATTATTACATTAAAACTTTATTTTGCTTGCTCCTGAGCCTCCTCAATCATCTTGGCATTAGGCAAAATATATACCTCAACCCTGCGATTCTCAGCTCTACCGGCAACTGTACTGTTATCGGCGATCGGCTGTGCAGATCCAAATCCTTCGTATGACATACGCAGACCTGAAACACCTTTAGATGCCAAATAGTTATGAACAGACTCAGCACGGCGTACGGAAAGCGGATTATTAATCGCATCACTACCTGTGCTGTCGGTGTGTCCAAAAATTTCCACATCAGTATCAGGATTATTTTGAAGAGAAGCTGCAAACTTATCAAGAGAAGTACGAGAAGCAGTACTTAAAGTGCTTGAATTTGTGGCAAATAAAATACCTGATTCAAATGTAACCTTAATAGCTTCACCTTCGTTCACCTTTTCAACCTGTGCACCTTCAATCTGCTCAAGTTCGGCAGCCTGCTTATCCATTTTGTTCCCAATAATGGCACCTGCAGCACCACCTAAAACAGCACCAATACCGGCACCAATTGCGGCTCCACGGCCACCACCTGCAATAGCACCAACACCAGCACCAACTGCGGCACCCGAACCGGCACCAATTGCGCCTCCCTGAACTGTTCTATTTGCACCGCAGCCCGACAGTATCAACGAACCGGCAAGAACTGCGATTGCTAATAATTTAGAAAATTGTTTCATAGTTTGTTTTTGTTTTGATAAATAAAAATATAAGTTTGGTAATTAGTTAATAAATTTGGTCTTTTCAGTCGAAGAGATTCAGCGTGTCGCAGTATGCAAGTTCACCTGCAACAATAGCTTCGATTTGTTCATCAGTATATGTACTGAAATCGTCTTCACGAGCATTCTCAAAAATATATTCAAGCAGTTCATCCTCATCAATCTCTATTTCTGAATCATCACTTTCGTCCAGAAAGCCTTTTTCTTCATAAAATTCATAGATCAAATCAACAATATAATTGATCTCATCATCAGAAAACATACCTTTCATCTCTTCGGGCAAGTTCTCCTGAATAAATCTCAGTGAATCGTCTTCATCATACTCAAGTATTTTCTTTTCTTCGCTCATAACAAAACTTTTTATGCGTTTATTCTTATAAAACAATTATAGAATTAATAAGTTCAAAATAAAACCTATCGTTTATAGTTTCGTTTTGCATTTTGTTTAGCCTGTTCTCTTGCTTGTTTTTCCTGCATCTTTTGAGCTTCTGCCAATCGTGCCATAAAACCCGACTTCTTTTTAGGTTTCTTTTTATTGGCCTCCAGTTGAGCTAGAATTTTATCCTCATTAATCACTTTTTTCATAATTGTTGTTATTACAATAGTGAACAGAGTTGACAAGAAATAGTAGTAGTTCAGACCAGCCGGATATGAGTTAAGGAAGAAGAACATAAATACACTCATAATAAGAGGCATATTCTTCATTCCGGGCATAGTTTGCTGCCCCGTATCCATTGCAGCCATATTATACTTGGCATAAATCACGTTTGTAATTGTCATAAGAAGACAAAACAAACTTATATGATTACCAAGAAATCTGGTTATAATCGGAATATTTCCACTCCACGAAATAATGGAGTCGAATGTTGAAAGGTCATCCGCCCACAAGAAGCTCTGCTGACGAAGTTCAATTGCAGAGGGGAAGAAAAAGAACAGCGCTAAAAGCACCGGCATCTGTATCAGCATAGGAAGGCATCCGCTCATCGGGCTAACTCCCGCTTTGTTATACAGTTCCATAGTAGCCTGCTGTCTTTTCATCATCATGTCCTGCTCCTGGCCCGGAAATTTCTTCTCAATCTCCTGAATCTGTGGTCGCAACACACGCATCTTTGCAGATGACATATATGATTTATAAGTAAGAGGGGATATTATTAGCTTAACCAATAAAGTAAGAATAAGAATAATAAGTCCCATGCTCCAGTTCAACGAAAGAAAATAGTTGAAAATCGGAATCACAAACCATTTATTAACCCAGCTAAGCCATTTGTAACCCAGATAAACAACTTCCTCAAGCTCAAGCTTATCGGCACTGTTGCTCACATTTTCATCATAAGCCTTCAATGTGTTGTAATGAACAGGTCCAAAATAGTATTTAAATCCGGCAGTAATTAAATCGCTGTCATTACTAACCTCAACCGGAACCCAAACTTCAGCCTTATAATCTTTTAAAAACTCAGAGTTAGTCAGTGGTTCAGAGGTTAAAATAGTATTACTAAATGGTTTTTCACCAATTACAATTGCAGTGAAATACTGATCTTTAAAGGCAAACCACTTAACCGGTTCCGACAGTTCTTTTCTGTCGTTTTTAGACTCACTCATTCTCTCAACATCCTGTCTGTCGTACTTATAATGAATGCGCGAGAATCTATTTTCAAACATTCTACCCTTTTCCTGTTGTTTGATTTTTTGCTCCCAGTTCAACCTTAGGTTTGTCAGACTCTCAGGGTGCAATCCGGTTCTCATTCCTGCAATTCGGATATCAAAATCCACCATATAATCATCATCAGGAAGAGTATATACAAAATCCAGATATTGCTGATCCGTATACTGTATGCGCATTGTAACCGACTTCCCGTCGGCACTCCATATAGGAGTAAAATACTCCTCTTCTGTTGATAGGCGCACACTATTTCTGTTAAACAGATTCAGGTTAAAGCGAGCATCAGAGTCTTCATCAAAAAGATATAAGCTGTCGCCTGTATATTGCAGATGTTCTTTTAATCTGACAGATCTTATGCTTCCGCCCTTAGTATCAATCAGTATTCTAACTTTTTCATTCTCCAATACCACCGACTCATCAATATTCTCTGCCAAAGCCAGCTGCATTGTCTCCGCAGCTTGCGTATCCTCTGTTATAGTAACAGTATCAGAAGGAGTAGTAACAGCTGAACCTGCACTAAAGAAATCAGACACACTGCTGCCCTGTTCTAAAACAGAAGTATCTGTTAAACCATCACTCTGCAACTGTAGTTCTGCCTCCCTCTCAACCCTCTGAGTTTCCACTAAAGCAACTGAGTCGCGTAATCGCTGCTGTTCCGCTATCTGCTCCTGACTAGGTCTATTGTAGATTGTAAAAGCGATTATTATTGCGGTTATCAATAATAACCCTGTAACTGTATTCTTATCCATTAACTTTATATACTTATTTCTTTTTTATACTTTTTGTTAGAGCTGCCTCCGCTAAAAAGCTCATAAACAACGGATTTGGTGAAATCACTGTACTATTATACTCCGGATGAAACTGTGTACCCATATACCATCTTAATTTTGGAACTTCCACAATCTCAACCAGTTCTGAATCAGGATTCACCCCTGTGCACTTCATACCGGCAGCTTCAAGCTGTTCTTTATATTTATTATTAAACTCATATCTGTGACGATGGCGTTCCAGTATTTTTGTCTTACCATAAGCCTGATAAGCCAGAGACCCCTTTTTCAAAACACATTCAAATGCACCAAGTCGCATCGAAGCCCCCATATTACTGATATGCTTCTGCTCCTCCATCAAGTCGATAATCTTATCCTCTGCCTTAGGGTCCATCTCCGTAGAGTTAGCATCGGGTATGTTCATTACTGCACGAGCATACTCAATTACCATACACTGCATACCCAAACAGATACCGAATGTAGGCAAATCATTCTCCCTTGCATATTTTAGAGAAACAAACTTGCCCTCAATACCTCTTTGCCCGAAACCGGGAGCAACAACAACCCCATCAGCATCTTTCAGGATCTCCTCCACATTTTCTCCGGTAATTTTATCCGACTGATATAGCTCCAGTACAAGCTTCCTGTCGTTATATATTGCTGCCTGCGACAAAGACTCTGTTATTGATTTGTAGGCATCCGGAAGTTCAGCATACTTACCAATCAGCTTTATTTTAACCTCTTTCTTAGCATTTTTTCTTTTCTGCAAGAAAGCATTCCAGGCTTCCATCTTGGGGCTTTCACCCTGCGGTAAATTCATTTTCCTCAGTACAACATCATCCATTCCCTGACGCTGCATCATTGTGGGAACTTCATAGATTGTGGAAACATCCACCGACTGCATAACGGCGCCCTGATCAACATTACAAAACAGTGCCACCTTATCGAGAATATCCTTATTCAACCTTTTCTCAGTTCTTAAAACAAGCATGTCGGGTTGAATACCGTGCGACTGCAGCTCTTTCACCGAGTGCTGTGTAGGTTTAGTCTTAACCTCACCTGCCGCCGGAATATACGGAACATACGTCAGATGTATACAAAAACAATTTTTACCAAGCTCCCATCGCAGCTGACGAACAGCTTCAAGGTATGGGGTCGACTCAATATCACCAACTGTTCCACCAATTTCCGAAATAACAAAATCAAACTTATTCTTTACACCAAGAGATTTTACATTTCGTTTAATTTCGTCAGTTATATGCGGAATAACCTGCACGGTTTTCCCTAAGAAATCGCCTCTGCGCTCTTTCAAAATAACATTCTGATAAATTCGTCCTGTTGTAATATTATTATCTTTTGTTGTCTGAATATTTAGGAACCTCTCATAATGGCCCAAATCCAGGTCAGCCTCGTGCCCGTCGGCTGTAACATAACACTCACCGTGTTCATACGGATTCAGGGTTCCGGGGTCAACGTTTATATAAGGATCAAATTTCTGAATGGTTACTTTATACCCTCTTGCTTGAAGAAGTTTACCCAGCGAAGACGCAATTATCCCTTTTCCTAAAGAGGAAACCACACCGCCGGTAACAAAAATATACTTTGTATCAGCCACGATTATGAAGAATTATTATTTTATTTTTACGAAGACGCAAAGGTACAAATATTTTGAACATTGCCCAATTAGATACACCGAAATACTGGCACTCAATCTACAACGGTTCAACAGTTGAATCTGCACAACGCATAATCTTTCCCGGAAAAGTCTGCACTATCGAGTAGTTGTGTGTCGACATTATAACTGCTGTTCCTCTGCCTGATATCTCCTGAAGAAGCGAAACAATCTGGCTCCCCGTTTCAGGATCCAGATTTCCGGTAGGCTCATCAGCCAAAATCAGTGCGGGTGAATTTAAAAGGGCCCGTGCAATTACTACTCGCTGTTGTTCGCCCCCCGACAACTCATGTGGCATTTTATATGTTTTATTCTGCATTCCCACCTGCAAAAGGACTTCGTTAATCCTGTCCTTAATCTCACGGCGGTTTTTCCAACCCGTTGCCTTTAGAACAAACTCCAGGTTTTTCTCAACAGTACGGTCAATCAACAGCTGAAAATCCTGAAAAACAATACCAATCTTTCTTCTCAGAAACGGAATATGCTGCCGCTTAATTGTTGCCAGCTCATAATCAAAAATCCTGCCACTTCCCTCTTCAATCGGAAGTTCGGCATACATACTTTTCATCAGTGTACTTTTGCCTGAGCCAACTTTACCAATTACATAAATAAACTCACCTCTGTTTACGGTAAGATTAACATTCTGAAGAATAATATTCTCCTCCCTGTTTAGCTGTACGTTTGAATAATTAACAATCTGCTCCTGAACCATTATTTAATGAATTGAATGATAAGTGGATATTTCCAAAACACGCCGTTATTTGCTCTCACTGATGCCATGATCACAAAAATCACATAAAGCACTCCTAATAAAATCGCTATTGGTATTCCAACAACAGTAACCGAAAGCACAATCGCATAAAGCGTGTAGCTTATCATACAGTTTACAATGTTTTTTCCGTGAAGGTCAACATTTAAGTTATTATCCTTATTAATAATCCACATAATTATTGGAACAACAAACCCCGCAAGCGGTAGCAGCAAACCGGCAAACTGACTAAGATGCATAAGCATCATATATGAATTTTCGGATAACCCTAACAAAGGCTTCCTTCCGGAGTTGTACGCCCTCCTTTCGCTATTAAGAATCTTCTCTTTCTCGCGCTGATATTCTTCTTCTGTGATGCTTCCTTTTTCT
>CAZYNA010000039.1:6697-15725 GCA_964648775.1 uncultured Proteiniphilum sp.
TCCTCTATCTTTTCAACCGGTTCTTCCCTGTCAATTCCGTAAAGTGCAAACTCCGGATTGTCTTTATGTTTTTGCCATATAAGCGACTCAATATAAGGCATCTCTTTTCTGCACACACCGCACCAACTTGCTGTAAACTGCAACATTACCACCTTTCCTCTCAACGAAGAAAGCTTCACGCTGGTTCCGTCGGGAAGCTCCATATCAAAATCGGGAGCTACATCACCTACTTCAACTAAAAACTGATAATCATTATTCTTATCCGAAGATGGCGATGAGCTGCATGATAAGAATATTGTAACCGCCAGAAGACTTATAAATATAGATTTCAGCATAATATTAATAATTTTACCTACAAAGATAAATTTTTTCTTTTGTTATTCCCCTTATTACCTCTCTTTCTTAAAATAATAATTGCCAGAACAGTAGCTGTTAATGAGCCAAGTATATCAGCATACCAGTCCCGAATCTCCGCAGATCTCGAGAAAAAGTTTTCCTGAAGCAACTCAATAACAGCACCATATATAACCGGAAGTACAAACCCCCAAAAAATCCATCTGAAAATGTTGGGGCTACCGTCATGAAGACGAAAGTAGTCGTACATCGAAACCCCCGACAAGAGGAAAAACATCCCAAAATGTACAAGTTTATCCCACTGGAAGCCTTCCGGCATATCCGGAATATCGGATGGCTGAATAATACAGGTTCCAATAAATATAAGAAGTACAATAATAATCGGGAGTATAGTATAACGAAGGAGGGTCTTCATAATTGAATTTTATCAATACATTAAAATATGTCTCGGCAAAGATAACATCTCATAATCAATTATAAACATATAACTAAAAGAAATCTGTTTTTCAGTAAAAAATTCGTTCCTTTGTGCAAATTCCAAAAGAGACTTCTACAAATATGAAAAAAATCATACTTATACTACTGGTAGCTGTTGGTTGCTTTAGACTTAGTGCTCAGAATCCCGATTCATTGCAGAATCAAAGATACTTTGATATAAACAAGAATATAGATATTTTCAACTCCCTTCTTCGTGAACTCGACCTCTATTATGTTGATAGTTTAGAGGTTAATAACCTTGTTCAGGAAACAATACAGAATATGTTAACACGCCTCGATCCTTATACTGAGTATTACTCAGAAGAGAATATTGGCGATCTGCAGTTTCTTACTACCGGTGAGTATGCCGGAATAGGTGCAATTATCTCATACAAAGATAGTGGCGTAATAATAAACGAACCTTATGAAGGATTACCTGCTGATAAAGCAGGACTAAAAGCGGGTGATGCTATTCTCGAAATTGATGGTGAGGATTTCAGAAGTGCAACTGTCAGAGATGTCAGCAACACACTTAAAGGAACTCCCGGAACAACGGTTGAACTTCTTATTAAGCGGCCGGGTACCGACAAGGAGTTTAAGGTAAATGTGGTTAGAGAAAAAATTGAGATGGACCCAATAACCTACTCAAATATATTAAATGACGATATCGGTTACTTCCATTTCGGGAGCTTCACTTCAGGCAGTTCAGACAGAGTAAAGGAGACCGTTCAGGAGCTGAAAGAGAAAGGTGCCAAATCATTAATCATGGACCTTCGCGGAAATGGCGGAGGGATACTCGACGAGGCCGTGAATGTTGTGAACCTGTTTGTTCCTAAAGGTGTTGAAATAGTGTCTACCAAAGGCAAGGTATCGCAATGGGACAGATCTTATCATACACAGCAACAGCCTATCGACGAAATAATCCCTATTATTGTACTTATAGATACCGGCTCGGCCTCAGCATCAGAAATTGTTGCGGGTGGACTGCAGGATTTAGACAGAGCAGTTATTGTAGGTAACAGATCATTCGGAAAGGGACTAGTTCAAACGCCCCGCGATCTCCCTTACGGCGGAAACATTAAAATCACAACATCAAAATATTATATCCCAAGTGGCAGAGGTATCCAGTCGGTAGACTACTCTCATCGCAATCCCGACGGCTCTCTCGGGCGTGTACCCGACTCACTTACTAATGTATTTCACACAAAAAACGGTCGTGTTGTGCGCGACGGCGGCGGCATCACCCCCGATATAACAATACCGCAGGAATCGAGCGGCACAATTGCCTACTACCTGATGGCAGAAAATATAATTTTTGACTATGTAACAGATTGGACACTTAAAAACGATAAGATTGCCTCACCCGATAAGTTCACTCTTTCAGATGCCGACTACAATGAATTTAAAGAGTTCGTTAAGACAAAGGATTTCGAGTACGATAAGCTGAGTGAGCGTTCATTGCAGCAATTAAAAAACATAATGGAGTTTGAAGGCTATCTGGATGTTGCATCCGAAGAGTTTGAGGCACTCGAGGCCAAGCTGCACCCTGATCTCGACAGAGATCTTGATCTCTTTAAAGAGCTCATTAAAGAGATGATAGAATCTGAGATTGTTCAGCGTTACTATTATAAAAAGGGAGTACTTATTAATCAGCTTGCAAAGGATAATGTTTTCGACAAAGCGGTTGAGATTCTTAAAAATCCTGAGCAATACAACTCAATTCTGTATGTTTCCAATTGAGTTTGTTATTCGACTATTAGCTGCATCAATTGCCGGAGGTATACTTGGCATTGAACGTGAATCCAATAATAAAAGCGCCGGACTGCGAACAAATATGTTAGTATCAGTCGGCTCAGCTATTTTTATAATGATCTCTGCAAGCATACTCGAACAGAGCGAAACAGGCGATCCAAGTCGCGTTATGGGTCAGATCGTAACAGGCATAGGATTTCTCGGAGCAGGAGTAATTCTGCATCGCGGTGCAAATGTAAAAGGGCTCACAACCGCTGCTACAATCTGGTGCAGCGCAGCATTAGGATGCCTTGCAGGGTTCGGTATGTATTGGGAGCTTGCCGCCTCCACCCTACTCGTTTTAATTATAAATACCTTGTTGAGAAAAACAGATTTTCTTTTCTCTAAGAAGAAAAAAGATTCAGACAGTTCTAAAAACACATTCGAATAATAGAAATAAGTAAAAGATAAATCAGAACACCTCTGCAACTACAATACCGGTGCACGATCTCTGACTTTCGCAGTAGTCATTCAAACTCTTCTCATCAATAACAACTTTGTTTAATACAGATGAAGCATGTATGAAAGTCAGTTCACCATCTTTGCGAAACGCAAAACCTACGTGTGTAACATCCAACCCCTCAATGCTTGTGGCAAATGCAACAACCGACATATGAGGTATCATCTGCTCCATTGCCTTGATATTCTGTTTTGGAAGATATGAGAATCCGCCTCTGCTGTTTATTTCATCCTCAATAAGGATGATCTTGTCGAGCATCTCATCATCATCCTTCAAATGCTTATAAGCACTTCGGTGAGCCGACATAAAGTTTATTGTCTTATCCTCATTAACCCCACCAATCTCAGACGAAATATTTCTGTAATATCCAAGTTTCTTGTTGTCATGTAGCCAGTCGACAGTATAATGCAACCTCGACGAGTACCCCTCAATCACACCACCCCTATACCTTATCTTCTCAAGATTATCGGTAAAAGCAGCGATAGTCGGTTCACCCTCTTTCACCGCGGCCGCCAGCGCAGTAACCGTTTCCACAAAGGTAAAGCAGTCGAATTTCCTCAAATTAACAACCAGCGCTTCTACCTCACCCCCCTCAAGAGTATGAGCAACATATGGTCTATCTAAAAAGAATGTAGCTGTCTTTTCAAGTATAACTTCGTCCGCCCCATCACTCCAGGGCTCAATATACTCAATATAAGCATCAAAAACCCTACGGTCATCGGGAGAAACAATTGCCGTTTGCTGCCCATAAGCAACAGTAGCAAGTAATAAAAAAAAGATGGTTAAATGTTTCATGATTATAAAATTAGTTACTTAACCGGATTATACGCCCTCATCTGCAGATAATAATCCATAATTGTCATTGCCGTCATAGCCTCCACAATAGGCACTGCTCTCGGCAACACACACGGGTCGTGCCTTCCCTTTGCCTTAATAACAGTATCATTTCCGTGAATATCAACAGTATGCTGATCCATAAGTATTGTCGATACCGGCTTAAAAGCCACCCTGAAATAGATATCCTGTCCGTTTGATATACCTGCCTGAATGCCACCCGAATAGTTGGTCCGTGTATTTATATCCCCTCCATCATTATAAAAGGAATCATTAACCTCCGATCCTTTCTTTATGACATTAAAACCCGTACCATACTCAAACCCCTTTACTGCATTGATTCCCAGCATTGCAGCACCAAGAGAAGCGTGCAATTTTCCAAAAACAGGCTCACCCAATCCAACCGGAACACCTTTAACAACACCGGTTATAATTCCGCCTATACTATCACCTTTAACCCTTACTTCCTGAATAAATCTAATCATCAGTTCTGCAATATCCGGATCGGGACAGCGAACCATATTATCTTCTATTTTTGTAAGATCATACATCCTGTAATCATTCTCCAGTGCGATATGTCCAACCTGCGATGTATAAGCCTTTACATCAATATCAAGCCTTCTCAGATACAGCTTGGCAACGGCACCTGCCACAATCCTGGCAACAGTTTCGCGTGCCGAAGAGCGCCCTCCTCCCCTATAATCCCTGATACCATATTTCTGCTGATAGGTGAAATCGGCATGCGAAGGCCTGAATGTATCTTTTATATTGTTGTAGTCCGTCGACTGTTGATTCTCATTCCTAACTATAAACCCGATGGGGGCTCCGGTACTTATCCCTTCAAACACACCCGAAAGCAGTTCCACCATGTCCGACTCCACCCTGGGGGTGGTAATGCGCGACTGACCGGGTCTTCGTCTGTTAAGTTCCGACTGTATAAAATCTGTGTCAATCTCAAGTCCAGGGGGGCATCCGTCAATCACACCCCCAACAGCTGCACCGTGAGATTCACCAAAAGAAGTAAGCCTGAATAAAGTACCAAAAGTATTCATAAGAAATATCTGCTAACAGCTTCCGCAGCCACCTGAACCACAGCCACAACCGCCTCCGTTTTCACTACCACTTCCACAAGAACCGTTTTCAGAGCCACAGCCACCACTGCCACAGCCACCTGAACCACAACCGCAACCTCCGCCCGAGAACAACGCAGCAATCTCTTCTGCCGAAGCTTCACGCACACCTAAAACTGTTCCCGAAAAGTGCATATTCTCACCTGCAAGCGGATGGTTAAAGTCCATTACAACAACATCGTCATTAATAGACACCACAGATCCCATCAATCTATTACCTGAAGAATCCATCATCGGAATTGAATTTCCTTCAAACAGAACCTCATCATCGATTTTGCCTTCAATTTCAAATATGTTTTTTGGCAATTCAATAACCTGCTCTTCATCATAGTCGCCATAAGCCTCATCCGGCACCAGACTAAAAGAAAACTCCGAGCCCTGCTCCAATCCAATTAAATGCTTTTCAAACGAGTCAAGCATCATATTAGCACCAAAAATAAACTCCATCGGATTCTCTGCAGTTGCTCTCTCCATGAGCTCTTTCTCATCACCTTCACCAACATTAAGGTCGTATGAAAGCGTAATATATTTATTATCTGAAATTTTCATAATTATTTTTTTAATATTGTTTCGGATTCAAGTAATAACAATTAAAGCGTTACGAAGTTTAATTATTAACAGCTAATCTTAGATTATCAAGAGCCTTTTCAAGCACTTTTCTTGATGAACCCACGTTTAAACGCATAAACCCTTGGCCTCCCTTTCCAAACATCATTCCATCGTTAAGAGCCAATCCCGCCTTATCAACAAACAACCTCACCAGTTCGCTTTGCGAAAGATTAAGCTCCCTGCAATCCAGCCATATCAGAAAAGATGCCTCAGGCAATATTGCTTTAATCTGAGGAATATTCTCCTTCAGATAATTATCTACAAAATCCACGTTGCCCTGCACATAGTCAATCATCTCATCAAGCCAGTCATCGCACTCGTTATACGCAGAAATGGTTGCAGTATAAGCAAACAGCGTACCCTGCTCAAGTCCGAAAGGAGTAATATAGCTCAGATACTTTTTACGAATCTCCTTATTGCCAATTACAGCAAAAGAGCTCACAATACCCGCAATATTAAAGGTTTTGCTGGGCGCCATAAGCGTAATACAGTTTTCAGAAGCTTTTTCAGAAACTGTTGCAAACGGAGTATGCACAAATCCGGGCAATGCCATATCAGAATGTATTTCGTCAGAAACAACCAGCACATTATTATCGTAGCAAATCGAAGCCAGTTCTCTCAGTTCATCTGAAGTCCATGCCGTACCCCCCGGATTATGCGGATTACACAATATCAGCATTTTGCACTCATTATTTTCAATAATCTCTTTTAATCCCTCAAAGTCCATCTTAAACCTGCCGTTCTCAAGAATAAGATCATTGTTCACCACATTCCTTCCCATTGCATTACTCACAATTCTGAAAGGATGGTAAACCGGAGGCTGAATAATTATGTTATCACCTTTTTCTGTAAACTCCTCAATAGCAAAAGCGAACCCCTTCACTACGCCGGGCACAAAGTTAATATCCTCTTTGTCTACTTTCCAATTATGCCTTCTTTCCAGCCAGCCTGTAATCGAATTAAAATACTCTTCAGATGCTACAGTGTAACCAAACAGACCATGTTCAACTCTTTTCTTTAAAGCTTCAGTGATTGGGGGGGGCGACTTAAAATCCATATCCGCAACCCACAGAGCAATCAGGTCTTCACGTCCAAACAGTCCTTTTAAATTCTCAAGCTTCGAACAGTCGGTGTTCGATCTGTCAATGATCTCATCAAAATTATATTTCATACTACTAATTAAATTATTATGCAATGCACTGTGAAACAGCTTTAATTATCACACCGTTAATAGTTGTAATAAACACTTTTAAACTTAGAATCCTCCCGTCCTTTCTTCCCTCCAAAGTTAAGCGTTTCAAAAGCTAAGCCAAGCACAATCTGATGTGAATTAATTCTTGTCTCAAGTTGGTTTACATCCGTGTTGTAGAAATCCCACAGATATCCAACCCTAAATGTGATATTACTTACAGGAACATCTACCGTAAAATAGTTTCGTAAAGCCAGTTGATTATGAAAAGATCCAAAATGCAAAGTCCCCTTATTATTTCCAAGTTTAAATATTTCATAGTACGAGTGACCGTATCCCGGCGAGAAGAAGATGCCGGCAAACGGAGATGTAAGCTGCCACCTAAAAGTAAACCGTCTCCAGTTGTAGAGCGCCATTGCTCCAACATTAAGGTTAGTGAAAGTCTTCAGTGAACCGGGGTTATTACTATTCCTTACATTATAAATCCCGCCTAGAGAGGCTTCAAACCCCGCACCTCCGTAAAGCCTTAAATTATACGCGATAAGGAGAGGGTAAAAACCTGTAATATTGTAGTTTACACTGCCCCAATATTCAGAGGCAGTGGAAGTTGGATTCTCAGTTATACCTGTTTGAATTTTAAATTGATTCTGCATAAGCATTTTAGAGTCGAACAGCGCAGAACCCTTAATACGTTCATGCAATAAAGAAATTGTTGTACCATCGTAGTATAAAGGAGAGAGATAACTATCAAACAGCGAAACTTTTCCTACCCCAATCAATGTAGATTGATTAACCGGCAAATACTGCTTTTCTGTCTGCTCCTGCGAATAGAGTAAACTAACAAGAAACAGCCAAACAGGTATAATTACTAATACTCTTTGCATCGAATATTTTTTAATCGAACAGCTTCATCTGCCCTGTTATTTCATCTCTGAGGTCGGAATCTGAAGTATCTTCCACATCATTCTCCTCAGCAACCTCCTCCTGAATCTCTTCAGGTTCAGGTTCCGGTTCAGGGAATCTTAATGGTTCAAGCTCCTCAACAGACTCAACTTCAAAATTTGATATTCGTTTACCCTTTGCTCTATAGCTCTTTACACCGATAAACTCTTCAACGTCTAACTCCAGAGGCTCACGAAAATCATCACCACCTCCAAAGGTAGCCTTAACTCTCGGATAAACAATATCGGTGAGCAATAATAATTTCGATTCTTCATTATCACCAATAAAGCTCAGCGGCTTCTCTGTTGCTTCAAAAGTAAATCTTTTCAGATATGTAAATCCCTGGTCGGCATCAAAAAGGGCAGCCGACCATACCTTGTTGGGATCAAACTTCTCAATAAGTATCAGGTCCGACGGGAAATGGTTCGACAAATCAAAATTGCATATATAGAAATTTCCGCTTTTGGTAGCTACAATAATCATATCCTCACCCTGGAACTCACCAAGATACTTGCCTCCACCCTCATAGTTTAGTTTGTAAACATCCGGATCATACCACACTTTGCGTCCACCAAGAGTTGAAACCCCTTTCTGCTTTAACTGGATCCTGTGCACATCAGCTTTGGTGAGAATATTACCCATTGCACCTCTACCCTTAATTGCAATATCACTGAAATCAGTTTCAAACTGCAATATTCTCAGGCGAGGTTTAGGCTTCAGAATCACCTTTATTGTCTCCGCTTCACCATTGGGGTTGGCGCTGAAATAAGCTATACGCGAACCGGCTTTTCCTTTTGTAAGGTCATACTCCTTATCACGCGTAATACCAGTTACCGCAAATCGTTTAATATAGTGAGGAGAAGTTTTTCCATCCCGATAAACCACATTATAAATAGTGCGCTTATCATTTCTCTTAAACACATTGGCATAAAGGATCCCCTTACCCACAAACTCCTTCTCGCTAACCTTAACAATCTTATATTTTCCGTCTTTAAAGAAAATAATGATATCATCTATATTAGAACAGTTGCAAATAAACTCATCCTTCTTCAGTCCGGTACCAATAAAACCCTCTTCTCTGTTGATATAAAGCTTTTCGTTTGCAACCGCCACTTTAGCTGCCTCAATATTCTCAAAGCTTCTTATCTCCGTCATTCTCGGATGATTCTTGCCATACTTATCCTTCAGCATCACATACCACGAAATGGTGTAATCCACAAGATTGTTAAGATGATGATCTAT
>CAZYNA010000039.1:15825-22321 GCA_964648775.1 uncultured Proteiniphilum sp.
CAGCAACTCCTTAGTACGATCTACCGAGGCCCTTAGAATATCGCTAACAGTTAGAAAATATGGCTTATCATTATCAATAACGCAACAGTTTGGCGAGATACTAATTTCGCAATCCGTAAATGCGTAAAGTGCATCAATTGTTTTATCTGATGATGTTCCCGGTGCAAGCTGAACTTGAATTTCTACATCCTGTGCAGTTATATCATCAACCTTTCTTATCTTAATCTTGCCCTTCTCGTTTGCCCTAAGTATTGAGTCTACCAAACTTGAGGTAGTTCTTCCATACGGCACATCCTTAACAACCAAAGTTCTGTTGTCGAGCTTTGTAATTGTTGATCGCACCTTCACCGAGCCACCACGCTCACCATCATTATATTTCTCAACATCAATATATCCCCCGGTCTGGAAATCAGGATAGAGAGTAAATTCTTTATCCTCCAGATAAGCAACGGCTGCATCACAAATCTCATTGAAGTTGTGAGGCAGAATCTTAGACGAAAGACCCACTGCAATACCTTCGGCTCCATGTGAAAGAAGCAGAGGAAATTTAGCGGGCAAAGTCACAGGCTCCTTGTTCCTTCCGTCGTACGAAGGTTTCCACTCAGTTGTTTTAGGGTTATACAACACCTCAAGGGCAAACTTAGTTAATCGCGCTTCAATATATCGTGGAGCAGCCGCCCCGTCGCCGGTAAGAATATTACCCCAGTTTCCCTGGCAGTCAACCAAAAGATCCTTCTGTCCAAGCTGCACCAAAGCATCACCAATTGATGCATCACCGTGTGGGTGATACTGCATTGTATTACCAATAATATTTGCAACCTTGTTGTAGCGACCATCATCCAGTCGCTTCATCGAATGGAGAATTCTTCGCTGAACAGGCTTTAGTCCGTCGGTAATATGCGGAACAGCACGTTCCAGAATAACATATGAGGCATAGTCGAGGAACCAGTCCTGATACATCCTTGCCAGGTTGAGAGTGGTATCCCCTCCCAACTTCACAGGGACTTTAGATCCGGAAACCGACTTAAAAGAGAGATCTGTTTTCTCTTCGTCGCTCATCTCCTCTTTATTATCTAAATTATCGTTGTTGATATTATTTGAAGACATACATCGGTAAAATAAACGAAACATTGCACTACCATTGGTTTTCGTAGCAGTGTATATCGTTTTCTATGGTGTTAATACTTTCTTAAAAAAACGCCCAAAGATACGAAATATGAGACAATTTTCAAAATATCAATAACAATGGTAAATAGAATTTTAAAGTATGATCGATTTTATATATTTTTGTTTTGAAGAGTAATGTATTAAAACTGCTAAACTAAAACATATAACTATGAATCATAAATCAAATGCATTAAGAATAGTACTTTTTTCAGTTACTATGATTTTGCTGTCCACCTTTTTAGAGTCGTGCGGCAGCGTTCCGTTTACCGGCAGAAGGCAGCTACAGTTGGTTTCCAACGACGAAGTAATTGCGCTTAGTCTTCAGCAGTATCAGGATTTTATGCGAACAGCCCCGGTTGAAAGAGGCACTGCCAATGCCCAAATGGTTTCTCGTGTAGGTCAAAGAATTGCCAAAGCTGTAGAAACATTCTACACCAACAACGGTTATGGCTCTTTGCTTGCAGATTACTCGTGGGAGTTTAACCTTGTGGCCGACGATAATGTAAATGCCTTTGCAATGCCGGGAGGCAAGGTTGTGGTGTATTCGGGACTACTCCCTGTAACCCAAACCGAAGAGGCACTGGCAGTAGTTATGGGTCACGAAATAGCCCACGTAATTGCCCATCACTCAAACGAGAGGTTAAGTCAGCAGGTTGCTGTTCAATACGGTGGTGCAATTGCGGGTGGTCTCTTAGGCAACAACCAGGCAATGCAGCAATTGGGAGGCACGGTTTTAGGTCTTGGCGCACAGTACGGCATTATGCTGCCTTATGCAAGAAAACAGGAGCTTGAAGCAGATGAGATTGGAATTATTGTTATGGCAATTGCAGGGTATAACCCCGAAGTGTCAATCCCTTTCTGGCAGAGAATGGCGCAGGCCTCAGGCTCGCAGGTTCCGGAGTTTATGAGCACTCACCCAGCCGACAGCCGCAGAATAGAAAGGCTGCAAGCAATAATGCCCACAGCCCTGCAATATTATAAAGGATCAGGTGTTCAAAACCAAACAACCGAACCAATTAAAACCAATACAAATATCCCTGTTGTTGAAAGGGAAACCAAAACTTCGGAAGAGTGGACATTTTAGTTCCGCTCTTATCCTCTTAAACGGTTTAAAGACTGAATTAGCGCTTCGTCAGCACCTATTTTGCGAACAGCTAAAATAGTAAGAATTATTGCTATTACCGGGGTAACGGAACCAAATCCTATTTTATGAAACTGAAGCCCCTCTACAGTAGTAAGAGTATAAAAAATATAACCAAAATATATGTAAAACCCAATCATCAGCAAAAGGTTGAAGATTGATAACCTGATCTGGAGTATCCTTTTTTTATAGAGGAATATGGTTATAAGTGCAATAATTGAACTTACTATTCCAATAAAAAACAATCCCCAAGTGGAGTCGTTCAACATATCATTAATATAAACACCCATTGCCTCAAACAGCACCCTATCGCTATTGAAGTTAAAATGAGCTAAAGGTGTTGCAACAGCTATAAGCATTGCTGCGGAAGCAAGCACCAGAAAAAGTGACTGAACGCGCTGTAACATAATTTTATCAGAACAGGTCTTTCTCTATAACCGGGTTACGATAGTAAATCTCGTTCTCTTTCCACTCCTCAATTGCAAGAAGCGATGGTTTAGGCAGTTTTTCGTAGAAACGTGAAATCTCTATCTGCTCATGATTTTCAAAAACCTCCTCAAGATTATCACTAAATGAGGCAAATTCCTGTAATTTTGCATCCAGATCCTGCTTCATGTCAACACTAATCTGATTTGCTCTTTTGCTGATAACACAAACCATTTCATAAACATTACCAATTGGCTCTGACATTTTCATTACATCACGGGTTTCCGTGTTTGTGCTTGCAGCTAATTTTTTGTAATCCATTTTTTATCCTGTAAATTATAATTTTCAATTAATCAAGTAGGCAAAACTTCAATTTTGCTCTGTGCCTCACGCATATACCTATCTGCTTCGGCCAGATATTTACCTTCGGGGAAAGTGTTTGTATAGTTGTAATACTCATCCACCACCATACGATATCTTTCAGCCTGAGCCACATAAGTACTTCGTTGTGCAAACTCAAATCTTGCACGCAGTATTGTTATCTGATACTCTTCCATATAAATTGAGTATGGGTAATTCTTCATAGCCTCACGGGCGGTGATAACAGCCGACTCATAATTGTTTCCGTTATAGTTACCCAAGTTCAGATAAAGCTGTGCGGCCAGGAGCTCTTTATAAGCAAGCTTCTCCTGAAGCTCAAACAGGTAGTTCTTTGCCTGTTCTGCTCTTTCGGTCTGAGGATATCTCTCAATATACTTCTGAAACTCCGAAATTGCAGTATATGTTTTCGACTGATCCAGACGGGCATCGGGCGAGTCAAGATACATCCCGTAAGCCGAGTAAAACAGTGCCGGTTCAGCAAACTCCCCATTGGGGTATGTATTGTAATATCTTGTAAATTGCTGAGTTGCCGAAAAATAGTCGCGCGAATTATAATAACTCTGAGCCAGCAAATACAGCGATTCCTCTGCCTGAGCCGTTCCTTTCATAAAGGCAATCAGTTCTTCAAGGAGAGTAATACTCCGACTATATTTTCCCTCATCGAAATATTTTTTTGCATAGCTATATTTTAAATCCCTGTCCGTACTTTTCAATATTTTGTTGTACTCGTTACAGGAACCCAATGCCAAAGCAATCATCAAAAAAAAGACAAGTTTTATTTTCATCTCGTTCTAAGTCGGTTTAAGCGTGCAAATTTACTCAATCTTTCTCACTTATAGTTCAAGAAATCTTATTTTATTCAATTTTAGGATTTATTTGAATGATAATCCATTATGCTTTCGATGTACTTTCTGTCGTTCGAGAGCTTCGGAACCTTGTTCTGCCCCCCAACTCTCTGCCTCTGCTTCATCCATCCGTAAAAAGTGCCCTTGTCGAGCGATCTCACAACCGGCATATCCAACGAAAGGTTGTACGATCTTTTAGCCTCATAGTCAGAGTTCACTCTTTTCAGGTTCTCATCAAGGAGAGCAGTAAATTTAGCCAGATCATCAGGCTCAGTTTCAAACTCAATAAGCCATTCGTGTGCGCCATTATGGTTTTCATCAAAATAAACGGGTGCTGCACTATACTCAACAATCTTTGCCCCTGTCTTAATGCAAGCCTCATTGATAGCATTATCCGCATTCTCAACAATCAGCTCCTCGCCAAAAGCATTTATAAACTGTTTGGTTCTGCCCGTTAGTCTGAATAAATAGGGATCTGTTGACGTAAATTCAATGGTGTCACCCAGTTTATATCTCCATAACCCACCGCTGGTAGTAATCAGAACAGCATACTGCATTCCTGCTTCAACACCTTCAAGCGGCACAACCACCGGGTTCTCCTTATCCCACTCACCCATAGGTATAAACTCATAATAAACCTCATTATCAAGCAATAGAAGCAAATCTTTTGAAGAAGGAGAAAACTGAACCCCGAAGAACCCTTCGGAAGCATTATAAGTTTCCCAATATCTCATCCGGTCCGACTGAATAATTTTATTGTACTGATCCTGAAAAGGAATAAAACTTACCCCGCCATGAAAAAAGACCTCAATATTAGGCCATATGTCGGTAACGGAGCGACCGGTTTCGGCTACCATCTGCTTTAGAAACACAAGCATCCACGAAGGGACACCCGCCATTGCCCTTATATCTGTTTTAAGAGAGTATTTAATCAGCTCCCTCAGCTTCTCCTCCCAATCCTGTAGCAATGCAATACTTTCGGGCGTTCGGCGTCTTCTTACAGCATTGGGCAGATTTTTCATTAAAATTGCCGAAATATCGCCCGTATAAAAACCTTCGCCTATATGGTTCTCCTGCTGGCTTCCTCCCATTACAAGTGTTTTACCCATAATAAACTCAGTATCCGGATAATGCACGGCATACATCCCCAGCATATGATATCCTGCACGATAACTCCCATTAAACAGTGATTCTTTTGTTACAGGAATATATTTGCTTTTGTCTTCTGTTGTGCCCGACGACATAGCAAACCACTTAACCGGCGTATCCCAAAGCACGTTCTTCTCGTTATTCACGATTATCCTGTCGAGGTAAGGCCTCAGTTGCTCATATGCTATAACCGGCACATTTGAATTAAAATCACTGTAGTTTTTTATTTCAGAAAAGTTATATTCTTCGCCATACCGGGTATTCAGTCCGTGCTCAAGAAGATATTTAAATGTTTTGTGCTGTGTTCCAAGCGGGTCCTCAACAAAATTAGCTACCGGCTTATAGTAAGAAGTAAGTATCGCTCTGGCAATTTTCTGTATCATACAGTCTGTTTCAAATGAGTCGCAAAGTTATATAGGAGTTTCTGAAATATGTTAGAAAAATTCACAATTTTAGATAAAAGATTCAACCAATCCTGCTTATTTTTTTGAGCCTGTCTTCATCAATAATTTTAATCTTTCGTCCATCAACGGCAATGATGCGCTCATTAACAAAATTCGACAATGTACGGATGGCATTGGAAGTAGTCATATTAGAAAGGCTTGCAAGATCTTCTCTGGCAAGGTATATATTTATTGTAGCACCATCCTCTTCCAGTCCGTAGCTCTCTTTAAGAACAATAAGCGATTCTGCAAGTCGCCCGCGCACATGCTTTTGAGTAAGATTCACCACCCTGTTATCCGCAACACCAAGGTCAACCGATAGCAATTGTATAAAAATCATTGCCAGATCGCCATTATTTCTCACAAACTTCTCAATAAGTTTCATCGGAATCATACACACTGTGCATGCTTCGTGTGCAGATGCTGCTGTTATATATTTTTCGTTTGCAAAGTATGCCCTGTATCCGAAATACTGTACCGGACGCAAAATTCTTATAATCTGATTCCTCCCCCCTACTCCCGATTTATAAATCTTTACCTTACCCTTAAAAAGACACATAAGATCTTTTGGATATTCATCTTCAAGATACAGAAGCTCGTTTTTCTTATAATTAACAACACGGGCATTGTCGCGCAGCTCGCTGCGCTCCTCTTCCTTAAGCATCCTCCAGATCTCGGGCAGAGAGGAAGATAAATCGATAACTTCTTTACTCTTTACAGGCATATCATGTTATAGAACTATGTTCTAAAACACAAATATAGATGTTTTTATTGTTAATCAATACAAAAGTATTTGAAAATTAGGGGTTGAAGTGACCATTACTATAATTTTTTAATGTTATTCGTACTATATACTAACAATTATTCATGTAAATATCAATTAAACATGTGGAGTTACTAACTTTGCTGAGACAAAAAGTTAAGCATAAAAAGCTTACATTTGT
>CAZYNA010000040.1:0-893 GCA_964648775.1 uncultured Proteiniphilum sp.
AAGCTCCCAAAGCAAGTATTTCAACATCTTTACTATTTTGTGTAAGCCATTTATTCTTGAATCTATAATCATTAGGGATGTTTCGTAGTGAATATTCGGAAACGAATGCTATCACAATAACAGGGAGTAAAAAATAAACAACTATTTCAAAGATATATTTTTTCATAACTTATTTAATTTTTAATTTCAAAATAATTAATGTTAGAATTGCATATATATAAATATTTGCTCTTCCCCACTAAGTAATACTATCAGTATTAACATAATCCAGTACAGAGCATAACGATATAGTTTTCTTGGAATTACTGTTTCTATTTGTAATGCATACTCTTTGTTACGCTGTTTCCATTCCGCTATAATCATTATTACTGAAAAAAACAGGGATATAGCAAGAGTTCGCAATCCCTCAGCTGTTATAGATGTCATTCCGCTAAAACTAAATATTGTTTGCACATAAATTACAACCTGACTTAAAGATGGTGCATTAAAGATTATCAACCCAAGAGAGACAAGCAAAAATGTACTTATCATTTTAATAAAATCTCCTCCTTTTGGAAAACCATATTTATTTGCAACTAATTTCTTTTTCTTGCCAAAAGAACCTGAAAGCACAATAGGTATATAAAGTAAGCCATGATATAATCCAAAAACCGCATATGTCCAGTTTGCACCATGCCAAACACCTATAATAATCATGTTTATAATAATTGCCATAATAATTCCGGCATTACCAAAATTCCTGAATCTTACATTAAGCGGCATAAATACGTAGTCAGTAACCCAGGAAGTGAGTGTAATATGCCATGTACGCCAATACTCAGCAATATTACGAGCAAAAAACGGATACTTAAAATTTGCTGCTACACGAAACCCAAGAATTTTTCCAACACCAA
>CAZYNA010000040.1:903-14068 GCA_964648775.1 uncultured Proteiniphilum sp.
TTCCAAGAAATTAAATCCAAAAATCTTTCCTAAGCCAATTGCCATATCAGAGTACCCTGAAAAATCGGCATACATATGTATAGGAAATATAAGAGCAGCAAGTATTAGTGTGGGTGTGCTATGAGATCCAACACCACTCCAGATATCACCAATAAAAATTGCCATATTATCTGCAATCACCATTTTCTTGAATATACCCCATAAAATCTGTCGTGTACCATCAACAGCCAAATCATAATTAAAAGAACGTTTTGATTTTAATTGTGGTATAAAGTCGTTAGGACGATCAATAGGTCCGGCTATTAATGTAGGGAAAAAAGCTATATACGAAGCAAATACAATAATATCCCGTGTTGGTTCAATTTTTCTGCGATGAACTTCAATTATATAACTTATCAGCCTAAAAGTAAAAAAGCTTATTCCCAGTGGAAATAGTATATTTAATGTAATAGGATTTACATTTAAACCAATAGATATAAAAAGGGAAGTAAAAGAATCAATAAAGAAGTTTAAGTATTTGAAATAAACTAATAATGCTATACCGGCTACAACCCCAATAGTTGTGAATAAAGATGCTTTTCGCTCTTTGCTATTATGAATCAATATACCCAAAAAGTAGAAAACGAGAGTTGCTATAATCAATACCGGAAGCATCTTCAGGTCTGTAATACCATAAAAGGTATAACTGGCAATTAAGAGCCACACATTTTGTGCTTTTGTATTTTCTTTTAGCGGAAAATAGTAAACCAAAAAGAAGATTACAAAAAATATAAAGAAATTAATTGAGTTTATAACCATAACTAATACTGTTAGAGACCGATTATCTAATTATTGTTTTTTTCTCATTACATATCGCTTGAATAAATGCTTAATCTCTTCTGCTTCTTTAATATTAAATAAATTCACAACTATCCAGTAAACTGTTACACCCGTTAAACAACCAATAATCATTTTAAGCAGCAATGAACCTGTTAGCATCATTACAAAATATACTGACACAGCCATTATTAGTGTTGAAATTAATACAGGCAACATATCTCTTATTTGAGAAAAACTCCCGTATCCAAACATTTTACCAGGCATATATGCATTAATGAAGAAAGAAATGAAAGAAGTAATTACATGTCCAATAACAATTGCTTTTATCCCAAGCGGTATAGTAACTATAAGTGCTATTATAACCATTGGCAATTTTGAAATATCTACTTTTAAATAAAGATCTGAACGCCCCACAGCATTTAGCATATTCAAATTAATTACTCCAATAGGATAAAAGACTCTTGCGAAAGCCAACCACTGCAACAATACAATTGCCGGAGCCCATTTTTCAGTAAGAAAATATCTAATGAATGGATCTGCATTAAGAGCTAGTAATGTCATTGCAGGAAAAATAAAAAATGAGGTCATCGTTATCAAACGGCGATAAACCGATACTAGCTTCTCTTTATCTTCCTGTAAAGTGGCAAGAATAGGAAATGTAACCTGACTTAGTATACTTGTAACTGTTCCTGCTGTCATTTCTGCAAACCCCTTTGCCCTATTGTAATATCCAAGATCCGAAGCAGAATACACCTTACCTATAGCAATATTATATACCTCTATAACAGATGATGCATATAGCCCTGTAACTAATATTTTTGATCCAAAACCAAACAATTTTTTAAATGATTTTAATGAGAAAAGAAATGATGGCCACCATCTGCTAAAGTAAAACAGCATTATAAGTGCTATAAAACTTTCAATCAATTGTTTTATTACTAATGCCCAAACTCCGGCTCCCTTAAATGCAAATATCATTGCAATAAT
The DNA here is from genome assembly GCA_964648775.1 of uncultured Proteiniphilum sp. Classification (GTDB taxonomy): domain Bacteria; phylum Bacteroidota; class Bacteroidia; order Bacteroidales; family Dysgonomonadaceae; genus Proteiniphilum. Next base: position 2,710 of record CAZYNA010000040.1, read on the forward strand.
TCCTCCAACGAATACAGATACAACATTAACCTTTGCCATTGTTTTAAAATCAATATCAATAGTTAACCGCGTACGCTGAACAATGGCAAATGAATTGATAATGATATTTAGTGATATCACCCTTGTCAATAGAACTAATTGTGGAGTATCATAAAAATTTGCAATTAAAGGTGCTGAGAAGAACAAAATAAAATAAATCAAAATACTAACTGCAAGATTGAAAACAAATACAGTAGAGAAATCAATTTCAGTTCTATGTATATTCTGAACAAGTCCGGCACCCAAACCACTATTAACCAGTGAACTGGATATTGCAATGAAAATTGAAAGCATTCCAATCAAGCCATAATCTGCGGGTAGCAGTAAACGGGCTAAAATAATACCAATAATGAAACTAAATCCTTGAGATACAAATTTGTCAATTGCACTCCATAAAGTTCCATCCAGTGCTTTCTGCTTTAAATTAATAATACTCATCTAAATAAACTCTCAATTAATTCACAATAGTTTTACTGAATTTGACCTTTTATATATTCTACAATATTTTCAGAAGCTGTAGATTGATTTTCATAATAAAAATTATCAACAAAAGTATTTCGTTGCTCTTTCATTTCATCTACCCCTTCAATTATGTTTATGATGAATCTTTTTAAATCAATCTTTGATTTAATTTGTGTATGAACTTTTAATGAGTTTATTCCAAATTCATTCAAAGTATTGAATATCTCCTCATTAAATATTGTATAAGCTGATGGTTTATTAAGTAAATGATATTCTGCTAAAAAAGCACTACTATCATGTATTAACCCGTCGGAATATTTAAATAATTGAACAAATTCGCCTTCAAGCAACTGTGTATTCCTTCCCTGATCCCAGCTATTATAGTATTTTTCCGTTTTTTCTTTTCCCCATAGTTTTTCTTGAAACAACGTATACTTTAATAACGGATGTGGTTTGAAGGCGAACTGAACTTGATCTTCAAACTCTTGCGCCAGTTCAAAGAAATAATCGGCATATTCGAGAAAACAAGAAAAGTTGAGACCCGACTCCTGACCACCCTTTACAGTCCAGTGAGGTCCCCATATAATTTTCTTTCTATTCTTTGTATCAATATTTTTCCAAGGGTCATCACCATTTTTATTTCTAAAAATATTGAGAAACGGATGACCAGTGACAATCACATTTTCACCTTTATTTAAAGCATATTTTCTTGCGTACCGTTTATGTATATCTGTCTCATAAAAAACTCTCCAACAAGCATTTGCCATCTTATTATTGAATCTGTAATCATATAGTGAATCAACTTGAAAAGTATATGGCACATAGCAAGTAAGTGAAGTTAAATAGTTGTCTATCAGATACTCTTTTGAAGTGAAAATATTTGGATTTGAGAAAAAAACTATATCAGGCTGCAATATTGACTTTATATCAATTGGTCTGCGTTCTTCAATGCTATATCCCAATAAATATTTATATCCTTTTTGAATACAAAATTTCTCACTTTTCTTAAGCTCTTTTATGGTATGTTCTTCACCATTATTAATGATAGGGCAAACAACTACAACAGGTTCAAAAACAGGATGTTTTTTAAACTCATTATAAAGAGAATCGTATTTCCATGAATCTGCAATTAAAAAGAAAAAAGCAACAATCACTTTGTTCTTCTTTCTCACAAGGTTGAGAGATTTCTCTTGTTCTTTATATATCTTATTTACTTTCGACCTTAAATATTGTTTACGAGGAAAATTGAGAACCGGCTTAAAGAAACGCAAATATATTTCCTTAATAAACTTATATAAAGATGAAGGCAGAATTGTTTTTATAAAACTCTTTACTTTTGAAGCTATCATTAAATAATATTTAAATTTTGATTATTTCTTCCAAATCTTTTATATACCAGCTGTAAAGTAGGTTCACACCTTCTTCAATTTCAGTTTTATGACTCCATCCCATTGATGTTATTCTATTTACATCAAGTAAGCTGTGAGCTGAAATATCAGATAGTTTAGAGTTGAATTTAATTCTACCATTATATCCTATTACTTTTGCAACTAATAAAGCCAGATCTTTATAACTTATGTATTTTCCGGTGCCAACATTTATATGGCAATTTCTGGTCTCATCCTGATCTTGCAGAATATCAGTAAAATTAATATTCATCAATAAGAAATGACATGCATCTGCCATATCTTCGCTCCAAAGAAACTCTCTTAAGCTATTTCCACTTGCATCTAATTCGAGATGATTTGAATAAATTCCATACTTATTTAGCGTTGAAACTGAATCATCAACAGTGCTTTTGCCTTGAATATTATCAATAGTTCTTTTGGTTAAATCTTTCATTATTCCACTCCAGTTATTCTCCTGAAGGCATTTTGCCAAATACATTTTTCTTATTAATACAGATAAATGGCGCGAATAATCGAGATTAAAATTGTCATTTGGTCCGTAAATTGATGCAGGAGTAACAGCAATAAAGTTTGTACCGTATTGTAGATTAAAACTTTCACACATTTTAAGTCCCGCAATCATTGCTATAGCATATGGCTCCGAACTATAATCTAATGTAGAAGTCAAAAGAATATTCTCTTTAACCGGTTCACCAGTATCATTGGGATAAACACAGCTATCAGCAACAAAAAGGAGCTTTTTTACCTGATGACTGTAGCTTTCCCAAATTACATTATTCTGAATTTGAAGATTTTTATATAGAAAATCAGCAGATAGAAAATTACCGGTAATAATATCTCTTTCACTTGCTGCAATAAGAATTACAAATTCCGGCATCTCCATATCAAATAGCTCCTTTACAAATAACGCATCCATCAACTCAGCTCCTCTGATGGTGGAGTCCTTTACACTAATAAAGCCTTTTGACCGGAGTACATTGCCGATTGCCGTACTAGCCAATCCATTATGGCCGGTAATTAATATTTTGCTATTTTCGTCCATTATATATAATTTCTTAAATTCAAATATACTATCCAGCATTTTCGTAAGCATTCTTACCTACGAGAGTTAAAAAAATTATCTTTATATCCCACAATAAATTCCATTTAGCAAGATATTCCATATCATATTCAACTCTTTTCTCCATCTTCCAAAGCTCATCGGTTAACCCTCTATATCCGTTTACCTGAGCCCATCCTGTGATACCGGGTTTAACGAAATGCCGCACTTTATAATACTCTATAAGTGCAGAGTATTGCTCGGTATGTTTGATCATATGTGGACGCGGTCCCACTACAGACATGTTCCCCATAAATACATTTATAAACTGAGGGAGTTCATCCATATTTGTTTTCCTGAGGAAAGCACCAATTTTTGTTATCCTTGCATCATTTACCTGCGCCTGCTTGGTGTCTGACTCAGTATTTACCGTCATTGTTCTAAATTTCAAACATTTAAATGTTTTATTATTAATTCCGGTTCTGTTCTGAACGAAAAAAACAGGACCTTTTGATGTTAACTTAATCATGATTGCAATTATTGGAAATAACCATGTAAATATGAACAACATAACGGACAGTGAGAAAAGTACATCAAAAAACCTTTTTTCAAAACGAAGCATCAGAAGATCAAGTGGTATCTGTTGCGGATTAAACATCTCAAAATGCTTTGCAGATGATCTTCTTCTAATTGACTGGCCGTTCCAGTAACCATTAGTTAAGACATACCTTAACCTGAGTCCGGTTTTATTAGATTTTGCCAGAAGTTCTTTAGTGTTTTTTACAGTAAAATATTTAGGATTAGTTACAAACATCATATTCACTTCATAATCGTTTGATATTTGTGAAAGATTATTCAAATCCCCCAGTACATGCTTTTTGCGTACTTTATCACACTCCTCATCCAAAACATAACCAGTAAATCTAAAACCAAGCGAAGGGTTACTTCTAATTAGTTTACCGAGCATTTGACTCGGCTCATCATTACCAAGAATTACAACATTATGATGTGAGTGTCCTTTTCTATATCGATACCTGTGAAACGAATAAATAAAGTAGAAAACAACAACTTTAATTATGAAAAATATTGCCGTGTATTCGAGCAAGAAACCTTTTTCATGACCCTTTGGAAGAAATACCTGAGCAAGAACAAATAATGTTATAAGCAGTATAATAAATCTAATCCCGGTTATTCTTACTCTATCACTGTAGTTGTCTGTAAAAAAATAATTTCGTCTTCCATAAAGGTTATACGCAATTAGTTCAGATAAGTTAGCGTGAAGAAAATAGATATCTCTCGATGAATGATCAAGATATTCCACAATAGGACTATAAAATAGAACTAAGTAAACTGCTATATTTAAAAGGAGCAAATCGAAGAGCAGATAAAACAATTTTACTCCAGTATTATCCGATTCCATATTATAAAGTAATTACAACACAATTATTAATACCCTAAACTATTCATAACTTAATCTTTACATATCATCAGTTATCTAATAAATCAGCTAATTGAGATACTTATTCTGACCTGCTTCAGGTGAAATGGAGCGTTTGTTTAACACCAGCTTCTTTTCAGGCTCTACAACAGTATTTCGAGTTCTAAACTTCTCCTTTATTACTTCAACCACAAACAGGCTATTCCCAACAAGGTATCTTCGCCACATTCTCTTAGGCTCACGAATAAGCCTGTAGAACCACTCCAGCCCAATTGAAATCATCCAGTTGGGTGCTCTTTTTACGGTACCGGCATAAAAATCGAACACAGCGCCAATACAGCATACATGGCCGGCATTCAGATTATCGAAGTGTTGAAACGACCACTTCTCCTGTTTAGGTGCTGTCATTCCAATAAAAAGTACATCAGGTTCAACCTTATTTACGGCTGCTATCATAGCTTCATTTTCCTCGTAGCTAAATTCCGGCTTAAATGGAGGTGAGTAACTAAAAACCTCTATTTCGGGATAATCAACTTTTGCTCTTTCCTTAATCAGATTCAACGTTTTCTCTGAACTCCCAAGAAAAAAGCATTTACCACCTTTTCTGTTAAGCCGCTCCATCTCGAACTGAAACAGATCAAAACCAGCAATCTTTTTAATCTTCTGACCACTAAGGAGTCGCATTGCCAAAACAACACTAATACCATCGGGGAGTAACATATCGCTTCCCTGAAGCGCTTCACGAAACTGATTATCGTGTCTTACAGTATTATATGAGTGTGCATTTATTGTATTTATAAGCTTTTTTGATGGCTGCATATCGTGAAGCGAACCATTATAAAGATCAAATTTTTGCAACATAATTTTAAAGTTTAGAAGTTTGTCATTTTACACCTTAATTGTTTTATTGATTTATATTGGGACTCCAATTAAACGTACACCTTATAGTAGCTGCGCAATTGTGAATCTCCTTAAACCTCATTAAGCCGACATTAGGCTCACCATCTTCTGTGGAAATACTTAAGTCGAGTATTTCATAATCTAAGTCTCTATAGAACTCAAATATTCTCAAATACAGCAGGTCCATGATACCAAGCGACCTGTTAATCATATTATCACCAACATATACACCTTGAACTATCTTGTCATGTCCTCTATAAAAAACCCCACCCCCAACTGTGTTACCGGAAGTATCTTTTATCTGGAAAAAGTCTACAGGAAAAGCAGCTTCATTATTTCTCAGATCATCAAGAGTCATGTATATTGATCTACTCTGAGATATCCTGTTTACCAATATTACGTCATATACATTATTTATATCCTCATCGCTTGTAGCATTACTAAAAACAAGTCCGTTATTTTCTGCCTTTCTGCAATTTTGTGCTACAGTATTTTTTACCCATGTACCATCGAACGTTCTTAAATCTATCCAATTAACAATATCCGGTGTTGCTAAATTGAATCCCAATCTGATAAAAGCATTAATAAGCTTTGCATTCATATTTGTCTGATACAAATCAGGTGGAAGAGTTATTACAACCTCTTTAATTTCATTTTCTACTACATACTCTTTCAAATCTGAAATAAAGTTGTAAATAACATTATAAGCCAAATACTCATGAGTATAGTGAAATCCTGAGAAAGGAGCTGAGAAAGGAGCTTTTAGAATATTATCCTTTATCCCGGCAATTAAACCAATTGAGTTTTCTTCAGGGTTCATTAATCTTATTACTTTATCAGCCCTTTTTTCTACAACATTTATAAATTCTTCGGAGATGTAGGGGGTATGATTATACGTAAACCGATCTCTATACTTTTCTTTTGTTACTTCAATTAACATTGCAAATTCTATTTATTAATTACATCATTTAATATAGTAAGCAGTCTTCTTTCGAAGATGGATAACCTGAAATTCTCTTCATACTTAATTCTTGCATTAACACCCATATCTTTTCGCAATTCATGATTAGTAAGCAAGGATTCAATCTTTTCAGCAAGCACCTCTGTATCCTTTTTCTGATAAAGAAATCCATTTACTCCTTCATCCACAATGTCAGGAATACCACCTTCGAAAGTAGAAATAACAGGAAGGCTATGCTGCAATGCCTCCAATAATACTAATGGAAAACACTCCTTATGCGTGGGAAGAACAAATATATCTGCCTGTCTGTAAGACAACTCTTTGAGCTTACCATATCGAGTACCTAAATAGCTAATGTTGCCGTTTAAATTCTTTTGCTTAATATATTCGCTGAACTGATCTTTAGTAATATCTCCTTCGCCACCAACAAAATCACAATAAAAATTATATCCTTTATCATAAAGAATACCACAAGCATCTATTAGATCATACACGCCTTTTTCAATTAGAAGATTGGAAAGGAAGAGTATTTTAAGCTCACTGGATTCATGTCGATCTATAAACTCAACCATAGGTTGATAATCAACAATTCCATTATGGCAGTAATAAACATTTTCGGGAGAAATATATTTTGATACATCAAAATATAATCGCTCAGATAGAAGGATTGCTTGTGTTCTATTAAACACAAATCTATAAAACATATTGTAAATTATATTTTCACCTTTTTGTGCCACTCCCTTATTGTGTATATGATATAGAATCCTTACATTAAATAATTTTAATGTGGCAATCAAAAAGCAATCCTTGTAAAACGCCGAGCCTGTTGTAGTTAGTGCGTAATAGCATAAATTAGGGCGTTTATGTACCAATTTACCAATAAGATGCGTCCAGGAAATAAGCAAACGAACCAACTTTCTAATAGTCGTTTTTCCGGTTTCATTCACTTTACGTGACAAATTGAGGTTTATATACCGTCCCTCGTACTCACTGTTAATAAGGACGCTATTTTTAACCTGCTCGCCAACTATTGAAGATCCATGTATCGGAGGTGGCAAATGGAGCATGAAAATTATATTTTGTTTTTTAACCTTCATACTATTTCTTCATAAATATTTGAATATGACTCTACCATGCTTTCAAGCGCAAACTCTTTAGAAGCAAAATTAAAAGCTTCTTCCTTTAGCATCTTATAATTAAATTGCTTATTAATTATTCTGTCAAATAGAGTATAAAGTTCCTCAGGATTCTTCAAGTTAAACCTAAGTGGCCAATCAATAGGTAAAGTCTCATCTAACCCTGGTGCTATAGATGCAATTACAGGCACACCCGAAAGTGATGACTCGATAGATATAAGAGCAAGACCCTCAAAATGCGATGGCATAAAAATGTAATCAAAAGCATGAAAATATGATGATACATCTGGTACCGGTTCATACATTATCATATTTGAACATTTTTCTGAAAGCTCTCTAAGCTGATTTTTATATGTACCATCTCCAATTACATGAAAAAGAAATTTTGAAGGAAATCGTTTTTCTACCTCTACAATTGCAGGCATCAAGGTTTCCATTCCCTTATAATCTTCAAACCTTCCACAGTAAGCAATATTTATTTTGTTATTATCTATCTTAAATGGATGAGATTTTCTCTCAGGAATCGGAGAGCCATTATAAAGGACTTTACGATATTGCGACGGCTGCATATCATATTTAATTCTTAATTGCTCATAAGCAGACATAGCAAGATTTGAAACTGCAGTAACTTTTTCATCCTTATATGCAGATTCAGATATTTTCCCAAACAAATTATGTGTGCGCCACAACTGAGTATTGTGAATTGTACGCACAACTGATGGTGTTTCTATATTGAGAAAGTTACATATATGCAAGGCTAAAGACAAAACAAAATCGGGTAAATCAGTATGAGAGTGAATTACTTTAGGCTTCTCCTTACGGATAAATTTCACGAGCTTAAATGAGCCGAATATAAGACTCATTCTTTTACTTCCATTAAAGAGGGTTAAAACAGGAATGTTTTTTGACTCAAGCTCTTTCTTCTTCAATGAAGCATATTCGTTGTTGGTTGGATATAGCTCCATAATAATAATCTCTTTATCAACACCATTATTATCAGCTGTCACCGGACAGAATTGAGCAAGATTAATTGCCACATTTTCAGCACCACCAAGTTGTACAGACGCTATAAACTGATATATTTTACACATAAGCCAACTTCCTCCATTCTTTAAAAAAAACATTTCTATGATCATCCAGCAAAGGTTTCTTTTCAGCAACAGACACATTCTCTACGGGTTTAACAGATTCAAGAAAATATGTTAGTGTCTCAACTGTCTCATCCTTATTTAAAGGATCAAACACTAATCCATTATCATGATTTATTAATGTTGATGCTCCGGCATATTTAGAACACATTACAGATAACCCAAAGATTAATGCTTCATTTACAACTGCACCAAATGTTTCAGATAAACTTGGCAGCACAAAACCTGAAGCTGCGGTATACCATGCATATAGATTTTCTGCCTGAAATTTACCCGGGAATAATACTTTTTCTTCAAGATTATTATCTCTTACAATATCTTTAAGTATACTTAATTCTTCACCGTCACCTACAAGAACTAAGAGGTATTCATCGCTTGAATACAGATGTTGAGAGATTGTTTCTATGAATAACGTAAGTGCTTTCTCAGGGATAAAACGACCAACAAACAGAAGAACTTTCTTACCCTGTAAATCATATTCTTTAATATAACTACGAGCTATTTTATCAATAATTTCAGAATTTCTTCTCAATCGTTCTGGTAATTGAAGTATAGGAGATATTACAATTCTATTTTCAGTTATATTAAATTTTTGACGATGAAAATTAGAGACCTCATCAGACATTACTACTATAAAATCTAATTTCTTTACAGAAGCATCTCTTATTACTCTTCTTAGTTTCGACTGTACCTTTATACAGATATCCAGACTATCGTCTATTAACGACCCTATTTTTTGCTTAATTAAGCCAATAGATTTAAGCAAGAGCAAGTACTGAATAGTAAAAGAGTATTCGTATCCAACAATAATATCAGGATTAAACTGGCGAATTTTTTTATACATACCAAAGCGGAACAGACGTCCTTTGTAGCGCGGACCTTGAAGAAGATATGAAATCTTAAAATGACATTGTTCTTCAATCTTTTTCTGATCCATATTGAAATTCCACATTTGATCAAAGAGAAAGACTACTTCAAGATCATACTCTTCACTCAATAGATTAAACTGATCTATTCTGTAACTTGCCAATACAGGATGAAAAATCAACAACTTCTGTTTTTTTATAATTCTCTCATTCATAATTACAACCTTTAATAACTGATTTTAAAAATCATCATGTTGTGCTACATTAATAAGGCGACCACTATCACTCTTCTTTTCTTTACTTTTACTTGATAGATACTCCTCAAGTCGAACATACCTAACATCAAAGAAACCTCTTGCCCAAATCACTACTTCATTATCTGACATCATTCTGAATGAACGCGAGAAACATAGTCCCAGCATAACCATCAACATAAAATAGTTAAGTGAAAAGTTATTTAAATCCTCTATCCATGAATAGAGCCACCTGAATGCTATAAAGACTCCAAGCATCTTGGCATATATATTTTTTGATCTATTAACTGCCAAAAAGGATGCTCTGTAAAATATCAGAAGATATATTATTACACCAATTAAACCAGTCCATGTGAATACATTAGCAAGACCAATTTCATTTGCAAGTCTTTCATATCTTCCGGTTACCTCAAATCCATCCAAGCCAAATGAGTAAGAGTCGTTGCCTCTGGCAGGGGTTCTACCTAAAAGCCAGTAGTTATTATTAATTGCAGATTCAAGTACTTCTACGTAAAGAAATGTTCTGGTATCAACTGCTAAATTCTGCTCACCTCTTTCACCAGCTCCATCAACTCCTTGAGAAGTTACTTCTCCTATATACTCATCCATATTAAAAACATTAAATACCCCTGATACTCCTAAACCAAAAAACACAAACGGTATCACAATTAATGCAACACGCACAATCTCCATGGTTTTAGAGGGCATCCAGTTCTTCAGATAGTAAAATACAAGTATAAACATCGGTACTCCAAACTTTATAACGTTACTTCTTGCTCCAAGATCTGCTACAAGTACAATAACAGTAATTGTGAGAGTAAGCAACTTTTGTCTTCTGGTTAATGCCGGAAATAACAACATCAAAAGCGTTGCTGGTACAAGATAAAAACCGTATGCATCGGTTCTTATCAGGATAGCGAACAAAAAGAAAATAGGCAGTACATATTTTAAATAAAATGACATCATCGACTGTACAATTCTTTTATTTGTAGACGAGAAAATCACGATTGGCAATAGAAGCGACATAGCATTTCCGGTAAGCGCTTTCCAGTCCCAATACATCTCAGCAACAAACATTCCTCTTATTATACAAACAGCATTCCACAACAGATAAATCCATACAATTAGCATATTATCATCATTCTTTTTATCGAAATAATATTTCTTAGACAAAATGAACAGAAATAGAATCATAATTGAAACTCCCCACCACAAAGTGGTATTCTCTAATGTGGAAATTAATGGTATTTGTGGTCTAAAGTAAGGCACTACACTATAGACTGTGATAAAAATCATAGTTATTGGAATCAACCTGCTTACTATCTGCTTTGTGAATGTATTCATTATATCTTTAATTAATCTGATCTATATCTCAGTATGATTTAACTCCATTTAATTTCATGTACCAGTAAAAAAGACTTAGTTTCCTTAACAAGGAATCACCTCTTAATCCTTTTGCACCTTTATACTTAAACCTTAGCCAATGTTCATAGTAAACCGACAAGTCGAGTGGATTCCACAGATTGAGATTCTTCATCTGATATTTCTGGAAAAACCAAAAGGCCTCCTCTTCCCTCATCTTCTCCATTTTAATTGTTCTTGAAATAGAATTAGCATGAATTCTATAGGCTACAGTTGGCTTACTCATGTATTGTAGCTTCACATTCATATCCATAAGCCTATGAACAAAAGTCATATCTTCAAAAA
>CAZYNA010000040.1:14168-21971 GCA_964648775.1 uncultured Proteiniphilum sp.
TGTAGCTTCACATTCATATCCATAAGCCTATGAACAAAAGTCATATCTTCAAAAATCCTGAATCCTTCATCACAAAGATTGATATTCTCAACAATAGACTTTTTACCAAAAATTGTTGGTGTATTTAAAAATGCTGGCCATCTAGAGTAGAATTTAAGTTGCTTACCGGCGGTTGGTAAACGTGCAATAAAATTTAGTCCGAAGTTTTCATTCCGCTCACGAATCATTTTGCCATTCTCATCAATTTCATTCATGTCCGATACAATAAAAGACTCTTCCGGTATTGATTTTGAGAACTCAATATTATCAGCAATACAATTGCTCAAAAGAATATCATCTCCCGAAATAGTTTTTAAGAATACTCCTTTCGAAGCCCTCAGCCCTCTGTTACTGTTTGCTGAAATACCAGTATTTTCAGGCACAGTTATAAGAACAGAGTTTACGAATCGATCCTTATTTCTATTTATCCATTCATTGCACAGCTCAACTGTACTATCTTTTGAGCAGTCATCACTTACAATCAGTTCTATATTTTGGTAAGTCTGATTTTTTACACTTTCTAAAGTATCAATAACATACCTTGAATTATTGTAAGTTATTATAATCACCGATACAATGGGACTTTCATTATTCATAATGATTATGTGTTTCTTTTAAATTTATTCATGAACTTTTGAATCATATCGCTTATACCAATTCTGCTTTCCAGCTCTTTGTATGAATACCAGGCAGAAATAGAAATAAGTATAACACCAATAATATACACATACATTTGTTCGGCAAGATTTACCAATGCAAATCCAATTAACGCCAAACTAAACTGCACTAAAAAGATTTTTTTTAATGATTTACTAAAAACAAAACCGTATTTTATTTTTGCAACAATAAAAACCTGAATCATGAAAAGCATATATGAAAGCAGAAATGCTACACCCAATCCGGTTAAACCATTGAAGTAATAACCTAACACGCTGAATACCAAAGTGTATATGCTTCCTGCAAGTTCGTTCCAAAAGAACATTTTACTATTTCCTTTTGCAAGGAATACAAAAGTAATAGCCCAGCTTAAAACCTTAAAAATTACACCTAACATAGCCCAATACACCATATCGGTTATTGCTAAAAACTTTGGAGAGTACAGTATTATAACTGCAAGATTCACAAATACAAGGAAAGCAATTAATATTGGAGCAAGGAGAAGTAATGCCACTTCTGATTGCTGATTTATCAGCTCTTTACAAATTTTGTTATCAGTTGCAACCTGAGAAAGCCTTGGATAGAAATCGGTACCCATAGCGGTGAATATCATTCCAACATACGTGTTTATAATTGTGAAGCCTGCATTATAGAATCCCACATCGGCTACATTACCTGTGTGATTAATAAAAATTCTGATAACATAACCGACTATTAAAGCAATCAGTCCGCTCAAACTAATCATAGTTCCCATTGCTACCATGCTTTTTCCTTCGGTAATTGTATCTTCTTTGTTTATTTCAGTTTTCTTATGTTTAATCTTTCTTGCAAAATACCATGAAAAAAACAAGGTTATAAAAGCTGTGATAATTATTACCGGAACAATTCCGGCAACTCCAAGCTTATAATATAATGGAATGGTGATTACCAAGCCTGTAAAACTACCGTATACATTGGCCTTAGCAAGATACTGAAGCTTACGCAATCCCTGCAGAAGAACCATTTGTCCGGCACTCAGCTGATTAAAAAGGAGTGTTATTGAAATCCATACAAATGCAATCGTATAATCTTTATTACCAAAAGTAATTTGGCTTAACCATGGTGAAAAAATAAGAGTTACTGCAGCACCTAAAATACCGGTTATCCACACCAATCGCCTCATCACTCCTACTACGGTAGATATTCTGTTCTTATCGTTTGTAGATTTTGCTTCTGATATATTTTTAACAGCACTTGTGCCAAGACCAAAATTTGTTAGACCTTCAACCAAACCTGTAGTTGAAGTAAGAAGCCCCATAATTCCCATTCCTGTAGGTCCCAGGAGAACTGCAACAAATTTTGATCGAACAACTGCTATCATTATTTGAAACACCTGTACTCCTCCAAAAAGAGTAGTAGCCTGTAGAATTTGCTTATATGATGATCTCTGATCTCTCATATCATTTAAACATTTCAATTAAAACTATTTACCAATTCTACCACTTTAGTGGCTTCTGCGTTCGTTAATACCGGACTAATTGGTAAACTCAAAACTTCTCTATGAATTTTCTCAGTAACCGGGAGACTCATACTCTCCCACTCCTTATACGCTTTTTGTTTGTGAGGTGGAACCGGATAATGAATTAGTGCCTGTACGCCATTGTCGTTCAGATACTCCATCAATTCGTCACGCTTACTTGAACGAATAACAAACAGATGAAAGACATGGCTATCCATATCACTTATGCTTGGTAATATGACATCTTTATTTCTTATGTTATTTATATAGAATTGAGCAATCTCTTGACGACGATTATTATCAACATAAATATATTTGAGCTTTACATCTAAAATCGCTGCTTGTATTTCGTCTAAACGACTGTTACATCCTTTGTAATCGAAATAGTATTTTTTAGCTGAGCCATAATTTGCCAATGATTTAATTGTTTCTGCAAGCTCCTTATCATTAGTAGTTATTGCACCTCCGTCTCCAAACGCTCCTAAGTTTTTTCCGGGATAGAAACTGTGACCGGCTACTTCACCAATAGAACCAGTGCGTTTGTCCTTAAACTTAGCTCCAACTGATTGTGCATTATCTTCAATTAGCTTCAGATTATATTTATTACATATGTGGCCAATATTGTCTGTATATGCACACTGTCCGTATAAATGGACAATCATGATTCCTCTTGTTTGAGGAGTGATATGTGACTCAATAATCGAGTCATTTATCTGATAAGTATTTAAATCTGGTTCAACCAGTACAGGCTTCAGTCTATTATCAGTTATTGCAAGTATAGAAGCTATAAAAGTATTAGCGGGAACAATTATTTCATCTCCCTCTTTCATGATACCCATTTCGATGTAGGCCCTAAGAATTATTCTTAAAGCATCTAAGCCATTAGCAGTACCTATACAGAACTTTGATCCAATAAAATCAGCATAATTCTTTTGGAAACGATCAACCTCATCGCCCAGCAAATACCACCCTGAATCAATAACTCTTTTTACTGCCTGATGAATTTCAGTTGAATGGCTTTCTGTTATTTTTTGGATATCAAGAAACTTAATCATCTCAATTAGCTTTAAAACATTTTTGGTTGCAACTGTAATTTATAGCTCCTAAATTGATCAAACTCTCTTATATAATCGTCATCAGAATAAACCATTGATGCCATCACAAGACAAACCGATCCTGAAGAGAAATTATCAAGTTCTCTCCAAATTCCCGGAACAACCAGTAACCCCCTATAGGGTCTGTTAATAGTGAATGTTCTTTTTAATTCACCGTCGTTTATTGTTACATCAAAACTACCACTGGCAGCAACTATAAACTGATAAAGTTTTTTATGTGCATGACCACCTCGTGATTCACCTCCCGGCACATCATACAAATAGTAGACTCTTTTAACAGGAAAAGGAATCGTTCTGCCATTCTCCACAACGCTAATATTACCTTTTTGATTGTGATGTTTATCAATCTCAATCATCGAACAGTCATAAATATTAGTTCTCTTCATTTGTTATATTTTTAAATAGATTATAGTCATAGATATAATCAGCCGGATCATATTCAATTGAAGCAACAACCAAAGCTAAAGAGTTAGTAGAAAAGTTATCCATTTGTCTCCATATTCCCTTTGGCACATATAAACCGTAATAAGAACGATTTAAAGAAAATTTCTTTCTCATACTTCCATTATCAATTGTCACATCAAAACTACCTGACAGAGCAACAATAAACTCTTCGTTCTCTTTGTATGCATGACCACCTCTGACCTCACCTCCAGGCACATCATATATCCAGTATGTCCTCTTGATTTTAAAAGGCACATCCTTAAGTTCCTCTATTACTGATAGATTACCCCTCTTGTCGAAATTCTTGGTAAGATTAATTAATCTTGCTTCGCGCAGTTTCATATCATTTTTATACACCTTAAATAACTAATAATATCTAACTACTGATATCCATATCCATAAGCATATTTTTTACCAAATCCATACCTGTATTCAGCTGCATCCAAATTAACGGAGTTTAGAATAAAGTACAGTTTATCAAGTCTATTTTCTCGATTATGACGATTTAAATCTTCTATGTATTTTTTTGGTGTGTAATCTGAGCGAACAACATATAAGTTGACGTCAGATAAACGGTTCAAAAGAAATCCATCAGACACCATTCCAACAGGTGCTGTATCTATTAAGATAAAATCATATTCATTTTTAAACTCTTTTATGAGCTCATCTAAATTTGGTCTGGCAAGCAGTTCATTTGGATTTGGTGGGATAGCTCCGGCAGTTACGACGGAGAGGTTAGGATGAAGGTCCGACTGTCTGATTATTTCCTCTTTTTTTAGATATCCTGAAAGGTATAGTGTTATCCCCTCCTTACCTTCCATTCCTAACTCCTTAGCCAATTTTGGTTTTCTGATATCTAAATCTATCAGCAAAACTTTTTTATCAAGAAGAGCCAGACTTATTGCTAAATTAATAGAAACAAAAGTTTTACCTTCACCAGACATGCTCGACAATATATTAATTACTTTTTTGTCTTTACTATCAATAATAAAAAGCAGATTCGCTCTCAACAATCTCACCATCTCATTAAAACTGTCATTGCAATTCTCTTTAATACGCATGTTTTCTGTACCACTTAACTTAGGGATTTCACCCAATACAGGGATTAATGTTAAATCCTCCAGATCTTCCTTACTGCTTATTTTGTAGCGGAGCAGACTCTTTAGCTGAATGAGTATAAACGGTATTAATAATCCTATAAAGAAAAATATAGGAATAATGATCATTTTTCTTGGCGAAACTACACCTGCAACATGAATATTATCAATAATTCTGGAGCTTGGGGCAACAGTTGCCATATTAATATACTTCTCCTCTTTCTTCTGCAACAAATGTAAAAACAACTCTTCTTTTACGTTCTGTTGTCTTTTTATATCTGAATATATACGTTCCTGACGCGGAATTGCACTAATTCTTGCTCTGTTTTGATTGTATACATCCATTATATCACGTTGCTGAATCTCTAGATTTCTTTTTTCATTTTGAAGTCCGGTTCTAACTGAGCTAAACATAGATTCTATCTGGCTATTCAGGTTGATCATAGACTGATTGGTACCCGAAGCTATTCTTGAAAGCCTATTCCGCTCAATAACTAAATTATTGTATCCATCTATCTGACTATTAAGAATAGCGCTTTGAACACCTGAATTGGCCGGTATAAGCTGATCATGGCTCGTAATCTGCTGTACAAAATCGTTAAGACTACTCACTATGGCAAGCTGAGACTCAATATTCATCCTTTTATCCGCAACAGAAGCTAATTGTGCATTATAAAGATTTGCTTGCGAAGCTATGTCAGTAAGTCCTTGCGACTGTTTATAGTCTTGAACTTGTGATTCAACATCCGACAGCTCATTGTTAAGTTTCACGAGATGGTTATCAATTAGTTGTGCTGTCTGATCTGCAAGCTCAATATTATAGCTTAACCCCAGTTCATTGTAAATAGAGATATACTTTTGAAGAAAATCTCTACCCAGCGAAATATTTGAGCAGACTAAAGATATATCAGCAACTGACGATGTTTTTGAAGTTAATTCAACTTCAATAGAACCAAGAAAGCCATTCGCAACACTTTGAGGGTTTAAAACTTCAACCTTAACCCATTGGTCATGCGATGGCTGATCTGAATGTCTAATAATTTCAAGACTTCCGAATGGAAAGTGAATAATAGAGTCATTTGGTCTTACAACCCTGTAAATATCCAGATCAGCATACTTACCGATTAACTCCATTTCACCCGACGATTTAACTAAAACATTTAATACTACTACGTCATACAAGTTATTCAAATCTGAGTTACTCATAACAACTTTAATAGGACTTTCATCACCATATAAACTTTTCACTTTTCTTTTTGATATCAAAGGAGCTGCTTTGTCCAACCCAAATATTGTAAAGAGTTTCATAGGCTTTAAAGCAGTATATGATACGTGTAATCCTAACTCTCTAACTACTTTTTCAACTATTAATGTTTTCTTTAAAATTTCCACTTCATTATCCGCATTATTTTTCTGATGGAGCATGCCTAAATCTCTAAATGCACTCACTTCTGAAGTACTTCCTCTCTGATCGTCCCTGAACAGTATGGATGTTTCAACCTGATATCTTGGGAGTGAGAAAAATATTACTACTACTGCAAAAAAAAGAAATATAATTATAGATAAAAGAAACCATTTCCAATGAATAAAATATTTCATTAATACTTTATGATAGTCAATTGGCTTCTCGCCCATCATACTAAAATCAAATTCCACCTCTGATAATTTGCTCATATTTATTTTATCCTTAATAAATTCTTCTGGTTACACCAAATATTGCAACAATCAGTGTTGCAACTGAAATTAGTGCAGATATTGTAGATATTCTGAAACTTTCTGCTGTACCATATCTTGATGAATTGGCTCTGGACTGATTGGGCTCTACATATACAACATCATTTTGTTGAAGGAAAAATGCGGGTGAATTAAAAATACCTGCATCATTAAGATTGAGAGTATATATTTTTATTTCTCCGTTATCTTCTTCACGCAATACCTTAACGTTATCTCTTTTACCATATATAGTCATATCTTTTGCAAGCGCCAATCCATCAAAAATTGTCATCCTTTCGTTTGCAGTTTCATATTTCCCGGGGCTGTTTACTTCGCCTAAAATATTAACTGTGAAATTCATAATTCTAACTGTTACTACAGGCATTTCGCCGCTAAAGTAAGTTGACACCTCATTCTCAATTACTGACTTCAATTCACCTGTTGTTAAATTATTTACCTGAACAGTACCTAAAACAGGTAGATTAATTGTACCGTCATTCTCAACCAAATAACCCTGAACAGTTTCCTGACCTACTGAAGAACCGGTAACTCTCGATGTATTAGGAGTTACGAGGTTAAACCGCCTTGAGGCTTCCGGTTCACTACTTACTATACTTATATATAGTAGATCTTTTGGTTTAACTCTAGCTTCATAAACACCTTGTTGTAAGCTAGATAATCCGCTTGCTGTTTGTTGCAGATACGCTATATCCTTTACATGCGTACAGGAAATTACAAACATTAATACAAATAATGAACAAGTGATTTTTCTCATTATATTGGTCTGAGTTTTTTAATTTATTTATTGAATCCAATTTTATTAATTGAAGGAAGAAAAAAATATACTGACACCTTAATATCTTAACAAACTTAGTTAAGCAACACAAATATATTAACAAGCAACCCAAATGTCTTATAATTCATCTTACATAACATTACATAGTTATGTTAAAAATAAACTAAACCGGTTGTCGGTTTTACATTACAACACATCATAATTTTGATATCATCAATTATAACTGTCCCTACAAAATCTATATATTTCGGTTATTCTGAAAGTTCTCAAATATATTTTTAAAGATATTGAGTAAACAGAAACTAATCTATACATAGACGCTAAATCCGAAATATATTTCATCATATCAATTACATTGCGTTACACAATTTATACCCCCTTATTTTTCTAACAATCATATCGCCTGAATCACACCTTAATTATAGCTCTAAAATCCTTAAATAA
>CAZYNA010000041.1:0-2259 GCA_964648775.1 uncultured Proteiniphilum sp.
TAACATACAGAATGTAATATGAACTATTAAATTATAACTATCTGTATTAACGAAAAAAATCACTACTTTTGCAGTTTAAATATTCGTTTGTAACGAGAGAGTGCAATGATAAACAGAAATTTGATTCGTATAAGAATAGTTCAGATTGTCTATTCGTGGTATCAAAACAAGAATAATGATTTAAGAAATGCAGAAAAAGAACTTATGTTCGGTATGCAGAAATCATACGATCTTTACTATTATATGTTGATTTTGATGCTTGAGATTACCAGGACATATGAAAACAGGGTTGAATCCAAGAGGAATAAATTTTTACCTTCCGAGGAGGATTTGAATCCTAATATGAACCTGATTAATAATAAGTTCATAATTCAACTAAGCGAAAACAAGCAGCTGGACAGATATTTGAATGAGCGTCCGTTGTCGTGGGAAGACAATGATATATTTGTGAAAAGTTTATTAGACAAAATTCTTGAATCGGATACTTATAATGAATACTCACAGATTGAGTCGCCAACATATGATGAGGACAGAGAGTTTTGGAGAAAAACTTTTAAGCAGTTTATCTATGTGAATGAGGAACTGGATGATATCCTTGAGGATGAGAGCATTTACTGGAACGATGATGTAGAGATTGTACAGTCGTTTGTACTGAAAACGATAAAGAGATTTTCCGAAAAAAGTGATGCTAGCCAGTCGCTTCTACCCATGTTTAAGGATGAGGAAGACAAGCAGTTTGCTTTGAAATTACTTGACGAAACTATCATCAATGAGAAAAAATATCGTGACCTGATTGAGAAGCATACCGAGAAATGGGACTTCGACAGGATTGCGCTTATGGATATGCTGATTATGCAAGTTGCACTTGCAGAGATTTTTTCATTTGAGAATATTCCCACCAATGTCACTCTAAATGAGTATATTGAGATAGCAAAATCGTATAGCACTCCTAAGAGTAATACATTTATTAATGGAATTTTAGATGCAATAGTGCAACATTTGAAAAATGAAAACCTTATCTTTAAAAATTAATTATAAACTATAAACAATAATTCGTATGAATATTTTATTACAAGCAGCGTCTCCGGCCGGAGGAATGGGAAGTACCCTCTTTATGCTGATAGCAATAATTGCTGTGTTTTATTTCTTTATGATTCGTCCACAGCAAAAGAAACAGAAAGAATTACAGAAAAGTCGTGAATCAATGTCTGTTGGTGATAAGGTTATCACTGCAGGAGGAATTCATGGCAGAATCAAAGAGGTAGGAGATACCTGGTTTTTGGTTGAAGTAGCTGACGGTGTAAAACTTAAATTCGACAAAACTTCGGTTTACGCTTCGGCTGCAGATATTGCTCCTCGCTAATAAATTAAATATTGGCATTAGATGGATGTAAGAGCTTTTATCGGGGAAAAGATACCAAAGATGAAGGAGTATTTTTCCACATTACCGTGGAGAAATATATTTGTTTATATCTTTTTCCTGGTGCTTGCTTTTATATTCTGGCTGATGCTTTTTTTCCAGAAAGATAATGTTGACGGCACATATCGGATACCTTTGAAGTATACAAATGTGCCTGAGGATGTGGTATTTAATAACCCATTGCCGCAATTTATTGACATTAGTGTTTCCGACAGAGGATCGGAGATATTTCTGTTGGATATCACGAAAAAAGACTCACTTGAAATTGATATAACCGAATTTGCAGAAGGAGGTCAGACATCACTACAGGGCGATCAGCTCCGTCAGTATTTACGTACCTATCTTGCTGCAAGTACAAATATCAGAGGGTATTACCCTATGAATATCAACCTAAGCACATCTAAACTGGAGAGCAAGGAACTACTTGTAACATTTGACGGAGAGATAACAACCAGTCGCGGAAACCTAGTTGCCGACAGTGCTACATTTATACCTGAAAGAGTTACTGCATACGGCTCTGGCGAGTCGCTCAGTAAACTTGAAAGTGCGGCTACTGAATTTACTCTCTTTAATAATATAACCGCAACTTCTCAACTCCCAATAAATATAAACCCTGTTGAAGGAGTGAGATTTTCTCCTGCCAGTGTTGATATTTATATTCCGGTTCATGAGTATACCGAGCAATCGTTTGATGTATCAATTGTAGCCTCTCACCTGCCACAAAACATAGCTGTTAAGTTCTTTCCTTCCAGAGCTACAGTATCATTTTCTGTTACACTTGATGACTACAAGAAGATAGCACCGGAAGATTTTTCGATAGTACTTGATTACAGAGAGTT
>CAZYNA010000041.1:2359-14392 GCA_964648775.1 uncultured Proteiniphilum sp.
ATATTGAACGACACATCTGTTGTTGTTCGTGAGCAACTTACAGAGCAATTTGGTGAAGATATTTATGTTGATGGCAAACTCGACAGAAAACGATTTGCTTCAATCATCTTTGAAAATGATAATAATCTTAAGATCGCAAATTCAATAATTCATCCTGCGCTTGCTGATTATTTCATTGATTGGTGTAACCAACATAAATCGCACTCTCTTGTTGTTATTGATTCTGCAATTTTGTTTGAATCGGGTTTCAATAAATATGTTGACAAGGTAATTACTGTTTTTGCTCCCGAGGAGTTGCGAATTGAAAGGGTAATGAAAAGAGATGGAGTTGAAAGGGAAAAGGTGTTGCAGCGAATGCAGCATCAAATGCCGGAAGAGGAGAGAATAAGATTGTCGGATTATGTGATCTATAACGATAACCAACAATCGCTTATTGAGCAGACAAACAATTTGTTGAGTTGTTTTTTTTAAAATTACTGCTAACTTTGCAATCTATTAAGTAATACAATTTTAAAATTAGAAATAATGGTAGAACAATTTGGAATTTATGCCGGAAAAGTATGGACTATTCTGGACGAGCAAGGGAAACAGAACATTAAAGATGTGAAGAAAGCCACAAAGCTTACCGATAAAAATCTTTATGCTGCCCTTGGATGGCTGTGCAGAGAAGGTAAGATTAAAATAGAAGAAGTAGATAAAGAAATCTTCATATCTCTGAACTAATTACGATTTAATCATCTGGTATGGTTATTCGTTTTAACAAAGTAAGCTGTCTCAATGACAGCTTTTCTATTTTTTATTACTAATTTTGTGAGAGCTATATCTAAAATAATGACTGAAAAACAAATTCATACAAATCTTGTGAAGCTGTTACCCAAGGAGCAGGTTTTCACCGACGACTTATCAAGGTTGACTAAAGGCACTGATGCCGGATTATACAGGCTTATCCCCAAAGCAGTAGTAAAAGTAAACTCTGAAGAGGAGGTGATACGCCTGCTGAAGTTTTGCCATGAAAATGATATCGGAATAACATTTAAGGCCGCAGGAACCAGTTTGAGTGGTCAGACCATATCCGACTCAATACTAATGGATATGGGTCAGGGATTTGAGTTTTCAGTAGTAACCGATAATGGTCATACCGCTACTTTTGGTGCCGGGTTAACCGGCAGAGCCGCAAATCTTATTTTAAAAAGGTACGGAAGAAAACTCGGACCAAAGCCGGCTTCAATAAATTCAGCTAAGATTGGAGGTATAATTTCAAATAATGCAAGTGGATCGAGTTACGGAATTGCACACAATAGTTACAATACTGTAAAGTCGATGCGTATAATTTTTTCCGATGGTAGTTTATTAGACACCGGAAACAGTGAAAGCAGAAAGGAATTTATTAAGAATCATCCCGATTTAATAGATGAAATAAAAAACCTTCACTTTGATGCAACCACAAACGAGGCCGTAATAGAGAAGATTGAGAGAAAATTCCAGCTTAAGAATACTTGCGGGTATGGAGTTAACTCATTAATCGACTTTAAAGATCCTATTGATATTATCCAGCACCTTATGGTTGGTTCTGAAGGTACTCTTGGATTTATATCTCAGGCAACCTTCCGCACTGTACATGATGCGCCCCTAAAGGCGAGTGCTATGATTTATTTTGCTAACCTCAGGGATGTAAGTAACACAATTATCCCTCTCAGGAACTGTGAGGTTAGTGCAGCTGAATTAATGGACAGAAATGCATTAAGGGCAGTTGAAGACCAGCAGGGAATGCCGGAAGAGCTGAAGACTCTTCCCGAAGGAGCTGCAGCACTACTTATAGACACTTCTGCAGATGATGAGGAGACACTTCTGGCTCAAATGAGGGATATTGAGGAGAAACTGGCACATATAGAGACACTCTACCCTATTGAATTTACAACAGATAAATATTTATACAACCTTTACTGGAATGTAAGAAACGGACTCTTTACATCTGCTGCAGCCAGCAGACCCCCTCATACCGCAAGTATTATTGAGGATGTTGCATTTCGTGGCGAGTCGCTTGGCGATGCTCTTACCGATTTGCGTGAACTGCTTGTAAGAACCGGTTATGAAGATGCAGTAATGTGGGGTCATTTGCTCGATGGCAATGTGCATTTCACTGTATTTCCTGATATTAATAACGAAAATGGTGTTCAAAAATATGCTCACTTCATGCATGAGCTGTCGGAGCTTGTTGCAGTTAAGCATGAAGGAAGCCTGAAAGCCGAACATGGAACAGGCAGAAATATGGCTCCATTTGTTGAAAAAGAATGGGGTTCTGATGTATACAGTTTGATGAAACGTATTAAAACTGCCTTCGACCCTGCCAACATTTTAAATCCCGGAGTAGTAATTAACAGCGACAGTGAGGTTTATATAAAAAATCTGAAACGAATTCCTGAAGCTAACCCTATTATCGACAAATGTATTGAGTGTGGATTTTGCGAGGTGGTTTGCCCGTCAAAAAATCTTACGCTTACACCCCGGCAGCGAATTGTTGCGTATCGATATATTGCAGATAGTACTACTAAAGAGAAAGACAGGCAAAAGAGAATTCTTGAAGAAGTTGATAAAATATCGTATCCACTTGACGAAACCTGTGCAACGGACGGACTTTGCGGAATTGCCTGTCCCGTAAACATAGATACCGGTGTACTTGTGAAAGAGCTTAGGTGGAAGAGGAATGGCAGGTTCGCAAATCGTGTTGCAAGTGGAATAGCAAATAATATGGGTTCGGTTACTTCACTTGTAAGAAGTGTTATATCCATTCCGCATTCGGTATCAAAAGTTGTTGGATACAACTCAATGGAAAGCGTGATGAGGGGTGTATACAGGCTTGGCGACAAGAGCTTTCCGCTATGGACACGCTACACTCCTTCGGCAAGTAAGAAGATTAAGAGAAATATATTTCCTGCATCAAATTCTGATGCTCCCATGGTTGTGTATTTTCCGGCTTGTATAGCACGTGCAATGGGAGGTCCTGCTTATGGTTTTGGCGAAAAGGAGGATTTACCATCTAAGATGTTATCTGTATTGAAAAAAGCAGGTTACACAGTTGTAATTCCAAACGGAAGTGATAAGCTTTGCTGTGGTATGGCATTTAGCAGTAAGGGGTTCAGAGAACAGGCGAAGCAAAAGGAAGATGAGATGAATGAGGCTCTTTTAAAGGCAAGCAGAGATGGAGAATTACCTATTGTTTGCGATATGAGCCCCTGTTTACTTCATATGAAACAAACACTTGACCCAAGATTAAAGTTATATGACCAGGTTGAATTTATACACGACTTCCTGATGGATAAACTGAATTTTACTAAGCAGTCGACCCCAATAACAATTCATACAACCTGCAGTTCTACAAAAATGCAACTTGAAGAGAAGTTTTACAATGTTGCATCACAATGTGCCGAGAAGGTAGTTGTGCCGGATAATGTTGATTGTTGCGGCTGGGCAGGCGACAGAGGCTTCTTTTACCCCGAACTGAACGAGTCGGCTCTCTCACCCCTTAAAGATGAAATACTTGATGCAAAAGAGGGATATTCGAATAGCAAGACTTGTGAGATTGGTCTCACGCTTAATAGTGGAATAGTATATAAGTCGCTGGTATACCTTGTTGATAAAGTAACAACATAGAAGCAGGTTTACCTCATCTTATCAAATCCTTTTCCGTATACCCCGATGACATTAGTTTGAGAAACAAATGCATTGGGGTCTATACTTTTAACAAGACGGAATATTGAGTTGGATTCGCTGCGTTTTGCCATTAACAACAATACTTTCTGCTCTTTCTTGGTATACCATCCTGTGCCGTCAAGAACGGTGCAACCGCGATCTAACTGCAGGTTGACCTGTGTTGCTATTTCTTCATACTCGCGGGAGACGATGAAAAACTGAACCGACTGTCGTATACCGTTTAGTATCCAATCTACAGAGGTTGACATAACTGCAATAATAATTATACCGAAGACAATTGTTTCAACGCTTCTGAAAACAAAGAATGAGGAAGAAACAATTATAAGATCGACATAGAGCATTGTGCGACCGGGAGTGATATTCCTAAACTTATTAATGATCATGACAATAATATCAGTACCACCTGTACTGCTATTAACTGACAAAACCAATCCCACACCGGAGCCTGCAACAATTGCACCAATTAGTCCTGCCAGCAATGGCTCATCCATCATGATTGGCGCCAGCTTAAGGTACTCAAAAAGAGCAAGAAAAGCTGTTAGTGAGCCTACACCCACAACTGTTTTAACAAGAAATTCAGTGCCAAGCACCTTAAAAGCAAGCAGCAAAAGAATTGCATTCATCACCAACACCATTAAAGATACCGGCAATCCGAAAGCATAGTTTAACAATACAGCAGCTCCGGTTAATCCACCCAGCACAAACTGGTGCGGCATAATGAATTGAGTTACCCCCAGAGCATACATGAAAGTTCCCAGGAAAATGGTTAGATAATCCTTCAGATAGAACTTCTTAAGACTAAATTGAGGTAATTTTTCCATTAAAAAAACAGTTTACTATTACTTATTTACTCACTATTTCTTAAAGATACACTTTCTTTTGGTATTTGGGTGTAGAACAGACTGTTATATTACTACGTTGACAATTTTCTTAGGAACAACAATGACTTTCTTTGGCGTTTTACCTTCCATCCATTTCTGCGAATTCTCATGTTCAAGCACAGCTTTCTCGATCTCTTCTTTGGTTGCATCAGCAGAAAACTCAAGCACAAAACGAGATTTTCCATTAAAAGAGATTGCGTATGGGAAAGAGTCTTCTTTCAGATAATCCTCATTAAGCTCAGGCCATTCAGCATCAAAAACTGTGGTATTGTTACCTAGTGCACTCCATAACTCTTCGGCAATATGAGGAGCAAAAGGTGAAAGACATACGGCTAGTCCGCTAAGAATTGATTTTTTATTGCACTTCAAGGTTGTGAGATCATTCGCACAAATCATAAATGCCGAAACAGATGTATTAAATGAGAAATGCTCGATATCATAAGACACTTTCTTGATAAGCTTATGAAGAACTTTAAGCTCGTCTCTGGTTGGCACTTCGTCGGAAACAGTCAGCTCGTTATTTTTATAAAACAGATTCCATACTTTTCTGAGGAAACGGTGAACCCCGTCTATTCCGTTGGTATCCCATGGCTTGGATTGCTCAAGCGGACCGAGGAACATTTCGTATAAGCGTAAAGTATCTGCACCATATTTTTCAACAATATCATCCGGATTGACAACATTGTACATTGATTTAGACATTTTTTCGATAGCCCATCCGCAGATATACTTTCCATTCTCAAGAATAAACTCGGCTGATTTATATTCGGGACTCCAGCTGCGGAAAGCTTCAATATCCAGAACATCATTATGAACAATATTTACATCAACATGGATAGGAGTTACATCATACTCATCTTTAAGATTTAGTGATACAAATTTATTTGTTCCTTTGATGCGATATACAAAATTACTGCGCCCCTGAATCATTCCTTGATTTACAAGTTTTTTGAATGGCTCAGCTTCGCACGATACGCCAATATCATAAAGGAATTTATTCCAGAAGCGACTATAAACAAGGTGACCGGTAGCGTGTTCAGTGCCACCTATATAAAGATCGACATTGCGCCAATATTGGTTAGCATCTTCCGAAACAAGAGCTTCATTATTATTTGGATCCATATATCGCAGATAATATGCTGACGATCCTGCAAAACCAGGCATGGTATTCAGCTCAAGAGGGTAACCCTCTTTGGTTTGCCAGTTTTTAGCTCTTCCAAGCGGTGGTTCTCCGGTTTCGGTTGGCAGGTATTTGTCTACTTCGGGCAGTTCAAGCGGTAGCTCCTTTTCATCAAGAGTGTAAGGCATACCATCTTTATAATAAACCGGAAATGGTTCGCCCCAATAACGCTGTCTTGAGAAAATAGCATCACGAAGCCGGTAATTCACCTGTCTGTATCCCAATTCTCTTTTCTCCACCTCATCAATTGCTGCCGGAATAGCCTGTTCAACAGTCATTCCGTTAAGAAATTCTGAGTTTATCATAATGCCCTCTTTTGCATCAAAACTCTCTTCAGAAACATCGCAACCCTCGATAAGAGGAATTATGGGAAGATTGAAATGTTTGGCAAAACTATAGTCTCTGCTATCGTGAGCAGGTACAGCCATAATTGCGCCGGTTCCGTATCCTGCCAGCACATAGTCGGAAATCCAGATAGGTAGTTTCTCACCTGTGAAAGGATGCAAAGCATAAGATCCGGAGAAAACTCCGGTTACCGACCTGTCGGCAATTCGCTCACGCTCAGTCTTCTTTTTTGATTTTTCAATATATTCGCCAACAATCTGTTTTTGATCTTCAGTAACAAGTTGATCAACAAGTTCACTTTCGGGAGCAAGCACCATGA
Source organism: uncultured Proteiniphilum sp. (assembly GCA_964648775.1). GTDB lineage: Bacteria > Bacteroidota > Bacteroidia > Bacteroidales > Dysgonomonadaceae > Proteiniphilum. Next base: position 8,796 of record CAZYNA010000041.1, read on the forward strand.
ATGTTACTCCAAATATTGTATCTGCACGAGTGGTAAAGATATCAAAAGAGAATTCATCGCTTACATTAAATCTCATTACAGCACCTTCGCTGCGACCAATCCAGTTGCGCTGAGTCTCCTTTAATGATTCACTCCAATCGATATCATCCAATCCTTTTAATAATCTCTCGGCATATGCAGAAACCCGAAGGCACCACTGACGCATTCTTCGTTGTTCTACCGGATAACCGCCACGAATGGAGAGACCTTCACTCACCTCATCATTTGCGAGTACGGTTCCGAGGTCAGGCGACCAGTTAACCATGGTATCTCCAAGATATGCGATTCGGTAATTCATGAGAATTTCCTGCTGTTCTTTGTGTGATTTGCTGTTCCATTCCTCAGAAGTGAACTCCATTGGTTCGGTTGAGGCGATATCAAGTCCGTTGGTGCCCTGTTGCGAAAAAACTTCAACAAGCTCTTCAATTGGTCTTGCCTGTTCTGCCTGATTACAATAGTATGAATGGAACATTTTAATAAATGCCCACTGAGTCCATTTATAATAAGCAGGATCGCAAGTCTGAACCTCACGGCTCCAGTCGTAAGAAAACCCAATCTTGTCGAGTTGCTCTCTGTAACGCTTTATATTATTTTCTGTTGTGATTGCCGGATGCTGACCGGTTTGGATTGCATATTGCTCTGCAGGCAGACCATAAGCATCGTATCCCATTGGATGCAAAACATTATAGCCCTGAAGTCGCTTATATCTTGAGAAAATGTCTGAAGCAATATATCCTAATGGATGACCGACATGCAGTCCCGCACCCGACGGATAAGGGAACATATCAAGTACATAGTATTTTGGTTTTGAGGTATCTTCTGTTGCTTTATAGGTTTCGTTTTCGACCCAGTATTTTTGCCACCGTTTTTCTATTTCACTAAAATTATAATCCATACCGTTTTTGATTTTAAAAAACGGTGCAAATATAGTGATTTATTTTCGCTTAGCCTTCATACATACGGTTGATTACTTCAGCATATCTGTTCAAAATCACATTTCTACGTAACTTTAAAGTGTTGGTTAGCTCACCCGATTCAACACTAAAAGGTTCGGGGAGTAATGTAAACCGTTTAATTTTTTCATAGTTGGTGAACTGTGATTGCAGCAACTCTATTCTTCCGAAGATGTAATCGTGAATTTGTTTATTATTTACCAGATCTGAATTAGAGCTGTATTTTACACCATGTTCATCCGCATAAGCTCTGAGAGTAAGATAGTTTGGCACAATTAAGGCACTCACAAACTTTTTAGTATCACCGATAATTGCAACCTGATCAATATATTTATCTTCAGCGATTCGGGTTTCAATCATTTGAGGTGCAATGTATTTTCCGTTTGATGTTTTGTAAAGATCTTTTATACGCTCTGTCAGAATGATTTCGTTGTTATCCGTTAGCGAACCGGCATCACCCGTTTTAAAATAACCATCTTCAGTGAAAACTTCAGCAGTTGCTTCAGGCTTATTATAATAGCCCGACATTACGGTTTCTCCTCTTACAAGAATTTCATTGTTGTCTCCTATCTTAACCTCAACATCAGGCATAACCATCCCAACTGTTCCTATTTTGTATCCTGTTGCAGGAAAACAGCTTACAGTTGCAGTGGTTTCGGTTAAACCGTATCCATATATAATATGAACGTCAATAGACTGGAGAAACTCATTAATATTGTCAGAGAGAGGCGCTCCTGCAACCGGGAAGAAGTTTCCGCGATCGATTCCAACTATCCTCTTAATCAAATAAAAAACAGTGTGCTGATATATAAAGAACTTTATGGAATTACCTATCGGAGCTCTTTTTCCTTTGTTGACGTAATTGATATTATGTTTGCGACCGGTTTTAACAGCATCTTTGAAAAGCCATTTAATTATACCTGTGGAGTTATCGATTGTCTCTTTTACCCCATCGTATACCTTTTCCCAGAATCGGGGTACATTGCTCATAAGAGTTGGACGTACCTCCTTTATTGTTTTTCTTATTTCTGAAGGTTCCTTATTAACTGCAACGGTGATTCCTTTGTGAAGACAATAATAGGTCCATGCTTTTTCAAATATGTGAGTCAATGGCAGGAAACACATTGAGATATCATGCTCTGAAAGATTAGTAATCCTTATATCATGAATTTTGAAGGCATGGAGATAGTTTGAAACTGTTAGCATTACCCCCTTAGGTTCACCAGTTGTTCCGGATGTATATATAATTGTAGCCAGATCACTTTCTTTAAGCTGTTTCAACCGGGCATTAACCAATGCAAGCGATTCAGAATTATCACCACTATGAATGAAATCATCAAAATATATAGAGGTTTTGTCATCCGGATTAAGTACAACATTATTATCAAATATGATAAGTTTTTTGAGAACTTTACCTGTTTGCTGCACTTTGAAGGCGTTATTATACTGAAACTGCTCACCCACAAAAATTACGCTTATATTAGCATCCTCAACAATATAGTTTACCTGATTAGGCGAAGAAGTAGCGTACATAGGAACCATAACCGCTTTGTTGGCATAAGCAGCAAAATCTGTAATGAGATACTTCTCCATATTTTGCGAATAGATTCCAATATTGTCGGCCGGGTTTATCCCTAATTCTGCCATTGCCTGTGCAGCCTTCATTATTTTGTCGGCGAATTGTTCCCAGGACATGTTTATCCACCCACCTTCATCATCCTGATATTTTAAGACAGACTTTTTTTTGTATATTTGAGCTTGTTTGTGAATAAGCTCACCTAAGTGATAATATGCCATTGTTTTATTATTTAACTATTCAAAAGTACGTTTTTTTATCCTGATAGAGACAGTTTGACCTGTTTTTTTGTTTTATTAGCAAAATAATGATGTTCTTTTTTCGATATTTTTTTCTTAACAATCTAAAAACTCGACTGTTAATTAACTACACTTAACGAGTTTTTAGTAAGAAAATAGAAACGACGTCCTATCTTTGTAGCGTTATGAAAAGACTTGTTCATATATTAATCATAATAATGGCCGGACTCCTTACCACTAATTTAGTGAAAGGACAGGAGTTTTATGCGACTAACATAAATCCGGACTCTAAGACGCCTGTGTCAACTATTTACTTAATGCCTAATGTGTTTCCGGCAGTTGTATTAGAGGGTGACACAATTGCCTGTATGTGGTTAAACGATTTCATAAAATATCAACCTGTGAAATTCAGAAATACAAAAGAGCAGGTTGCTTATTCGAAGTTGATTCGTGACGTGAAGAAAACTCTACCATATGCAAAAGATATTGCCAGAATAATAACTGAGACATACGAATATATGGAGACACTACCTGATGATAAATCGAGGCAGCGTCATCTAAATCAGATGGAGAAATACCTTAAAGAAAAATACACACCTGAAATGAAGAAGCTAACCCGTTCGCAGGGTCAACTGCTTATGAAACTTGTGGATAGAGAAACCAATTCTTCTTCTTATCATATTATTGATGCATTTATGGGAACGGCAAAGGCTTTTAGCTATAATCTCTTTGCATCAATTTTTGGCAACAGTTTGAAGGTAAGATACAGTCCGTTTGGAGAAGACCGTGCTACAGAACGTGTGTGCGTTCTGGTTGAGCAAGGTGTTGTTTGATTTATTTTTTGTACCTTTACGCCTTTACTAATTTACACAGCATCTTATTTTAATTTATGCGAATAAATTCTCTTAAGGATTTCCAACCTGCCCTGTTTCAGACTTTAAAGACTTACAACAAAGAGAAGTTCATGGCCGATTTGATGGCCGGACTAATTGTTGGTATTGTAGCATTGCCTCTTGCGATTGCCTTTGGTATAGCATCAGGCGTAACTCCGGATAGAGGTATTTATACGGCCATAATTGCCGGTTTTATCATATCATTTCTTGGTGGTAGTACGGTTCAGATTGGCGGTCCAACCGGTGCATTCATTGTTATAGTTTATGGAATAATTGAGCAGTTTGGCATTCAGGGACTTGCCATTGCGACTGTTATGGCCGGGATTATGCTGGTTTTAATGGGATTTCTGAAGTTGGGTTCTATAATAAAATTTATTCCTTACCCGATTGTTGTTGGGTTTACAAGTGGAATTGCACTTACAATTTTCTCCACACAAATAAAAGATTTTTTTGGTCTGACTACTCCCGCCCTACCCTCGGGCTTCATTGAAAAATGGGCTGTGTATTTTCAACATTTTGATACCGTAAACTGGTGGTCGGTTTTAATTGCAGGAGCTAGTGTAGTTATAATTGTTTTAACTCCCCGTGTTTCTAAAAAGATACCGGGCTCGCTGATTGCAATTATCTTGATGACTGTAGTTGCATATCTTTTGAGAAACATTGGAAATGTGGGTGCAATTGAAACAATTGGTGACAGATATATAATTCAGAGTGAGCTCCCCGCTTTAAGTCAGATAAGTATAAATCTGGAAAGTATACGAATGCTCTTTCCATCTGCATTTACAATTGCCATGCTATGTGCTATTGAATCTCTGCTTTCTGCAACAGTTGCTGATGGTATAACAGGTAAAAAGCACAATTCTAATATGGAACTCGTGGCGCAGGGAGCTGCTAATATAATTACTCCCTTTTTTGGGGGTATACCGGCAACAGGAGCAATTGCGAGAACAATGACTAACATTAATAATGGTGGAAGAACACCGGTTGCCGGAATAATTCACGCTTTTGTTTTATTGCTTATAGTTCTTTTTCTGGGAGATCTTACAAAGCAAATTCCTATGGCTTGCCTCGCCGGAATTTTGGTTATGGTTGCATATAATATGAGTGAGTGGCGTACTTTCATTTCTTTGATGAAACAATCACGCTCTACTATGTCTATTTTATTAACTACCTTTTTTCTAACTGTAATTTTCGACCTTACAATTGCAATTGCAGTGGGATTATTACTTGCGCTTTTCGCTTTCCTGAAAAGAATGAACGAAAGTACAGAGATTTCGAGGGTTACAGGAGTTATTGACACAAACGAGAATGTTGAAACAGCCTCCGGAAACACTGTAGAAGAGATATTGCATCTGCCTGACTCTGTGGAAGTATATGAGATCAGAGGTCCATTTTTCTTTGGTGTTGCAAATAAATTTGACGAAAAGATGCGTATTTGGGGAGAGCATCACGACATTAGAATTATAAGAATGAGGAAAGTGCCGTTTATGGACTCAACCGGATTGAATAACCTTGAGATTCTTTGCAGAAACTCAAAAAAAGAGAAGATTCAGGTTATTTTATCGGGAGTTAACCCAAATGTAATGGCGCAGATAGAAAAATCTAAAATTCCGGAAATTATTGGATTGGATAATATATGCTCTAATATTCATCTGGCAGTAGAAAGAGCTAAGGTATTAGATGCTAAAATAAAAAAGAAGAAAAAGCTAAAGCATAAAAAGCAATATACTTAATAAAGTTAAACATAGTTAAACTTAGAATTTAATCTTAATATCGTGCAGCGTTTTTGCAATTTCTGCATCTATCAAGTAAAAATAGAAGGAAATTGAATGACTAAAAACGCTTTGTCATACATTATACTGCTGATAGGAATATTGTTTACTACTATTTCATGCGA
>CAZYNA010000041.1:14492-21761 GCA_964648775.1 uncultured Proteiniphilum sp.
AATGAAATGTGGGTGGGCGGCGACTACCTGAACGTATCATTTATGTTTAACTATGGAGGAGTGAGACCGCATACTATAAATTTAGTAAATAATAAATTGTCATCTGGAATTAATAATGAATCTATTGAACTTGAGTTCAGGCATAACGCATTTGGTAGTGAAGAGTCGAGATTATATGAAGGGTTTATTTGCTTCGACCTGAAACCATTGCGTGTAAATAATGCAGACTCCGTTAAGATATCAATTAAAGTGCTCGAATGGGCAGATGATTCATCAAAAGAGACTAAAGAAACTATTCACAATGTGATTTACAGATATAATCAGCCTACAACTCAAGCGAGAGTTGAAATGCCTATACCTGTTATTTCATCCAGTGAATACTATTAAATAAAAACCACAAATAATTAGTTCTATTTCTTATATGACTTTTTGATTTTCCAAGGACCGAATGGCCACTGTGAAGTGTTCATTCGGTTATTTTTTTTATTGTGTTGAGAAGAATGACGTGTAAAAGTGCTAACTTAGCCATATATTTATCAATTAACGTATGAGGACTCAACTATTACTGCTTTTTATTGCAACTTCATTATTTTATTCTTGTGACAGCAACAGGAATTCCAGAGAACTTAAACTTATATACAATGCACCTGCAGAGACTTGGGAAGAGACTATTCCATTAGGTAACGGTCGTATTGGAATGATGCCGGACGGTGGTATTTATAAAGAACACATTGTGCTTAATGATATAACTATGTGGTCGGGAAGTGAAGATCCTGACGCATTTAACCCCGATGCCATTAACTATTTATCTGAAATAAGAGAGTTGCTGCTGGATGGCAGGAATCTGGAAGCACAGAACCTTATGTACAAACATTTCCGCAGCGGAGGACAAGGCTCTGCATTTGGCAATGGCAAAGATGCTCCATATGGCAGTTTTCAGATGCTTGGCGATCTGTATATAGACTATCACTATCCTGAAAACATGACTGAAGACAACAATATTGAAGGTTATGTAAGAGGTTTGTTGCTGAATGAAGCTATTGCTAACACACAGTTTAACCTTAACGGAACAAGCTATAAAAGAGAGTATTTTGCCTCACATGCAAATGATGTACTGCTTATCAGGTTAACTTCGGATAAGAAAAAAGCAGTGTCATTTAATTTAAATATTAGCAGACCGGAACGCTCGGAGGTTAAAACCGAAGGCAATTTGCTGGTTATGAAAGGACAGCTTAATGATGGACATAATGGTAATAATGGAGTAAGATATACAACAAAGCTCGAAATAGTAAACAGTGGTGGAGAGGTAGAAGCTTTGGATAACTCGCTTACTCTGACAGGTGCCAATGAAGCTTTAATTGTTATTTCAACTTCAACAGATATGCTTGACAGCAATTATAATGAGACTGTTGACAATTTGCTTAGTAATGCCGGGAGAAGTGGGTATGTTCAACTTAAAAAAGATCATATTAATAAATATAAAGAGAAATTTGACCGTGTAGAGTTGGATCTGGGTGTACAGGATAATGAAACTACTACTGATGAGAGGTTGGTTAATTTTCAAAAAGATAATGACCCATCTTTTGTTGAGCTTTATTTTCAGTACGGGCGCTACCTTATGATAAGCGGAACAAGAGAAAACAGTTTGCCACTCAACCTTCAGGGTCTTTGGGCAAACAGTGTGCAATCGCCATGGAACGGTGATTATCATCTCAATATTAATGTGCAGATGAACTATTGGCCTGCAGAGGTTTGCAATTTATCTGAGCTTCATAAGCCACTTCTTGAATTCACGAAGGAGTTGGTAGAATCGGGGGAGAAAACGGCAGAAACTTTTTATGGTGCTGATGGATGGGTTGCACATATGATGAGTAATCCATGGAATTACACAGCACCCGGCGAGCATGCATCATGGGGGGCAACAAATACCGGAGGTGCCTGGCTTTGCGAGCATCTTTGGGAGCATTACGCCTTTACGGGAGACAAAGAGTACCTGAGAGACATATATCCGGTTTTAGAAGGTGCTTCTGAGTTTTTTCTGAGTAGCATGATAAATGAACCTGAAAATGGCTGGTTGGTTACTGCTCCCTCCTCATCACCTGAAAATGCTTTCTATCTACCCGAAAGTAATGAGCCTGTTTTTGTTTGTATGGGTCCCACAATGGATGTTCAGCTTATAAGAGAGCTGTTTACAAATACTCTTACAGCTGCTGAAATATTAGGAATTGAAAATGACATTACTTTAAGCATTGCCAAAATAAAACCCCTATTACCTCCAATGCAGATAAGTGAAAAGGGGTATCTGCAGGAGTGGCTGGAGGATTATCAGGAGCAGGATCCGAAGCATCGTCATGTATCACATCTATATGGACTTTATCCTTCAAATCAGATATCTCCTGATCTGACACCGGAGTTGGCAGAAGCTGCAAAAAACACATTAAACAGACGTGGAGATGCAGGCACGGGTTGGTCGAGAGCCTGGAAGATTAACTTCTGGGCACGATTACATGATGGCGACAGAGCATATAAATTGCTGAAGAGCTTGCTTGAGCCTTCTTTTGATAATGAGACAAAGATGAGCGGCGGAGGAGGTACATATCCTAACCTGTTTTGTGCTCATCCACCATTTCAGATTGACGGTAATTTTGGAGGAACTTCCGGGATTGCAGAGATGCTGATTCAGAGTCAGAATGGATATATTGAACTGCTGCCGGCATTGCCTGCTAATTGGTTGACAGGAAGTTTTAAGGGTTTGAGAGTAAGAGGTGGAGCAGAAGTTGATGCTACCTGGGAAAAAGGCATTATTAAGTTGGCTGTAATAAGACCTGACAGTGATTATGAATACACCATTAAAGCTCCTGTAAATGTTTCAGAAATAAGAGTTAATGGCAGAAAAATTGAAATAAAAAATGGTTTCTTTTCTTTAGCAACAAGACAAGGAAAAGAAACCAAAATAGAGTTTATATAATTATATTATTTCTAAATCTGATCGTAGGGGATGTGAACCAGAGCTTCGGAAATTCGGTTGACTGCATCCCTCATGGGTTTTTCAACTATACCTCTCATAAATGGGTTCAGGTTAGATTCAACAACCATTTTAAGTGTAGTGCTTTGCTCTGATGCAGGCTCAAGCTCTATTTTCATGAAGATGTTGAAAGGGAGCTTTTCTGACTGAAATCTGACCGATTTGTTGGGTTCGCGCTCAAGTACATTAAATGCGACTTTTCCAATTGAGTCGACAACAAAAGCAACTCTGTCTTTATCGAATGAAAAATCTTTTATCTTATCTTCGGGAATCAGTTCACTCACAAGGTGCAGATTTCTTAAATCAGACAAAACTCTGAAAATATCCTTGTCGCTGTGAGGGATTATTTTTAATTCGCTTTCAAACTCTATCATTTCTTAGTCTTTTTAGATTTCTGACCCCAGTTGGAGGGATTACCACGCCAATCCTGCAATGTTTTTAACTCCGATTCATCAATATAATCAATGGATAACGCTTCATCCAGAATGGCATCGTAGTTACACAGTGCAGTGAGCTCTACCCTTGCGTCGTGCATAGCTTCAATTGCGTGGTTGAAGCCATAAGTAAATATTGCCAGCATGCCAAGTACGTCCGACCCATTACTTCTGATTGCTTCAACTGCCTTAAGACTGCTGCCTCCGGTTGAAACCAGATCTTCGATAACAATTACTTTTTGCTTTGGTCTGAGGTCGCCCTCTATCAGATTCTCTAAACCATGATCTTTAGGTGTAGAGCGAATATATACGAATGGAAGATCAAGAAGATCGGCTACCAATACTCCCGGAGCAATTGCTCCTGTTGCAACTCCGGCAATTGCGTCTGTATTAGGATATTTTTCAAGAATGATTCTTGCAAATTCTACTTTTATAAAATTACGTACTGCAGGATACGACATAAGTTTTCTATTGTCGCAATATATCGGCGACTTCCAGCCGGAAGCCCATGTAAAGGGGTTAGATGGTTGCAGTTTGATTGCTTTTACTTTAAGAAGTTTCTCCGCTGTTAATTTTTCTACTGTTTTCATTTTTATATTTGCCTTGATCTCAGTTTAAACACAAAAGTAGTGCTTTTAATTTAATATACCTCACCTATCGTAGCTATACTTATTTTTATGCTTTTGCATTTTTGAAGAGCTACACCACAAGCCTCAACTGTTGACCCGGTGGTCATAATATCATCCACAAGGAGGATATGTTTATCGTGATAGATCTCTGAGTTAGTGACATCGAAAATACCTTGAACATTTAACCATCTTTCTGTTTTTGTTCGTTTGGTTTGAGTTGGATTGTGCATTTTGCGAACAAGAATGCCGGTTGAAACAGGTAAACCGGTAACTTCTGATAGGCCTTTTGCTATAAACTCTACTTGATTGTATCCTCTTTGTTTTTCTTTTTTCGGATGCAAAGGTACCGGCACAATAAAATCGATTGGTTTCAGGAGATCACTATTTAGTAAATCATTGGCAAACAGTCGCCCAAGCATTAATCCTATTTCTTTCTTATTTCTGTATTTTAGATGATGAATCAACGGTTGCAGCGTTCCCCCATCGGAGTAAACACAAAATGTTGCTATCCGATCGAAAGGGATGCGACCGGCCAGTAACTTCTCTGCACTATTATCCTTAATATCAAAATTATTGGTTTTTGGAAGCCTGTAAAGGCACTGAAGGCAAAGTCCGGTTTCCTCTTCGAGCAGCTCCTCGCCACAAACTGCACAAACCCTGGGGAAGAAGAGATTAAAGAACTTTTTAATTATACTCGATTTCACCTAAATTCATTTTATTCATGCATGAAATAATATCTTTCATAGCGAAACCTCTGCCAAGAGCATATCTAATTAATTTGCCTTTTTTTTCATAATCGGACTCACCTTTAATTGTTTTCCATTTCTTTTCCAGTATCGGTTTCAGGCTGTTGATTAGTTCCTCGTCGGTGTACTCTAAAAAAACTTTATCGACAATCTGTTTGGGTAACTGTTTTTGAAACAGATGCATTTCTATCTTTTTTCTTCCCCATTTATTAATGAGCAGCTTATCTTTAATGAAACTTCTTATATATCGCTCTTCGCTGAGATAGTTATTGTTTTTTAGCTGATTAATAATATTGCTGATTTTATCCTTGGATAATTTGATTTTGTATAGTTTCTGCTCTATATCGAAGGGAGAATATTCTTTTTTAGAGCAAATCCGAGCCATACGCGCATAGGCCTGTTCTTCGGTAATAAATTTGGTTTGTTTACTCATAGTTGTATTATTTTTTCTCTGCTTTTACCATTCGTTGGTTGCCGGAAATATCCTTGCGCATCTGAACATTTGAATAACCTTTATTTATAAGTAATCTTACTATTTCGTCACCCATGCCTCTGTTTATTTCGAAATAGAGATGCCCGCCAACATTGAGCAGATTGTTTGCAATATCTGAAATTCTATGATAAAAGAGAAGAGGATTGTCGTTAGTAACAAATAGTGCCTGATGAGGCTCAAAAAGAAGCACATTATCTTCCATTTCAGACTTCTCGGACTCAAGAATATAAGGGGGGTTACTCACAATTACATCGTATCTGTCTGATACTACGATTTCTTTAAGAACATCTTGTTTTGACATTTTAACATTAACACCGTGTCTGTCAGCATTTTCTGCAGCAACAGACAAGGCACCCGAAGAGATATCCCAGGCATAAACTGAAGCATGAGTCAGTTTTGAAGCTAAAGTAACTGCTATACAACCACTTCCGGTGCCAATATCTAGAATTGTGCAATCATTATAATTGATGTTGTCAGAAATAATCCATTCAACCAGCTCTTCTGTTTCCTGGCGAGGTATTAGTACATTTTCATCTATTTTAAATCTCAACCCATAAAACTCAGTTTCTCCTAATATATATTGAATTGGTTCTCTGTTTTTTAATCTATTGATAATATCTTCAGCTTCTGTTAAGCTTGAACGGGATAAATTATTAATTTTGTCAGAATTAAGACTATAAAAGGGAACGCCATATACCTCCTCAATTATAATTCGGGTAAGTGCTTTCACCTCCGAAATGGGGTAAATTCCATTTAACTGACTGCTTATTTTGTGGATTAGTTCTTGCAATTTCAAAGTAAAGTTCGATTAATTGAACCAGATATTATTTAACGGACAAAGATAATTAAAATGACAGTAAATCCGATATTTATGCAGAGATGCCTCCAACTTGCGGGAAAAGGTAATGGTTTTACTAAACCTAATCCTTTGGTGGGAGCAGTGGTTGTGCATAATAATAAAATAATCGGTGAAGGCTACCATAGAAAATTTGGTGAAGCCCATGCAGAAGTTAATGCAATAAACTCTGTTAAAGATGAGGAGTTGCTTAAAAATTCGACTCTCTATGTATCATTAGAGCCATGTGCTCATCATGGTAAAACTCCTCCATGTGCCGAACTTATTGTGTCTAAGAAAATTCCCAAGGTTGTAATTGCAGTTAGAGATCCTAATCCGAAAGTGTCGGGAAGAGGAGTTGAGTTAATGAGAAAAAGCGGAGTTGAAGTAATTGAGGGTGTTATGGAGAATGAGGCTGTAGAATTAAACCGTTTTTTCTTTGTAAATCAAAAAGAAGCAAGACCATATATTATATTGAAATGGGCACAAAGCAAAGATGGGTTCATTGATATGCATAGAACTGTTGAAGACAATAAAACCCCTGTGTTGATATCAAACAGACTTACGCATACAATTGTACATAAATTTCGCACACGTGTGCAGGGCATAGTTGTAGGCACCAATACAGCTTTACTTGATAACCCTCAATTGACTGCCAGAAAATGGTTTGGCGATAATCCAACCAGAATAGTTATTGACAGAAAGAACAGAATCTCAGAAGACTCTGCCCTTTTTGACGGCTCTGCTCCTACAATAGTTTTTACTGCCTCTGCTCCTAAAGACAGAGAGGGAAATGAAAGTGTAAAATATATTCAAATCGACTTTAATGGCGACACTAACATGCAGATACTTAAACACCTGTATAAAGAGAGAATATATTCTTTACTTGTTGAAGGTGGGAATAAGCTGCTTACCTCTTTTATTAATAAAGGGTTGTGGGATGAGGCATTTATTGAGTCATCGGAGAAACAACTGTTCGACGGAGTAAAAGCTCCTGAGATTGTGGGTTGTATAACAACTACAAAAAAGCTCCTTAATTCGACTCAATATCATTTAAAGAGTAAAATAACTCGAAATTTTCTTTAAATATTCATTTTAATATGGTTA
>CAZYNA010000042.1:0-21735 GCA_964648775.1 uncultured Proteiniphilum sp.
TATATTCAGAATTAGTTAAGGGAAATAACGATGTTGATTGGAATAAATTAATACCTACTCTTAAATTTATTGATAATCAATATGATACTTCTGATTTTAAGCTTGTTAATCTTATAAGGATATTATATGAATTTAGTGACAATATTCCGGTTCACACCAAAGATAAAATAGATTCTACACTATTAAATTTTAGATATTGGATGGATGAGCCGGGCGAGAATGGTATGTGTTACTGGAGTGAGAATCATCAAATACTATTTTCATCTGCAGAGTATCTGATTGGAAACTTTTATAAGGATAAAGTATTTAATAATAGCGGTTTATATGGATATGAACATTCTATAAAAGCAAAACAAAGAATTTTAGATTGGCTTGAACTAAGATGGTTATATGGTTTTACAGAATTCTATTCGGGCGTTTATTATATTGAAAATGTTGCTGCCTTACTTAACTTAATTGATCATTCAGATGATGAAGAAATTGTCGTTAAATCAAAAATAATTCTTGATCTGATTTTTTATGATATTGCTTCCCAAAGTTACAATGGTATGACAGTTTCTGTTAGCGGAAGAGCTTACGAAAGCAATCGTAAAGGTGGACGACATGAAACTATGGGAGGTATTTCTGAATATTTATTATTTGATAAACAATTATCTTCTAATATGGTATTTGCTTTAGGGAATTCTACCAGTTATTGCATACCTTCAATTTTTAATCAGATTGTTAATGATTCATCTGATGTTGTTATTAAACAGAGTAACGGACTAAATTTGGAAGAATTGAAATATGAGAATCTTTATGGAACAGATGATAGAAGTATTCTAATGCAATGGGGAATGGAAGCATTTACAAATGCTTCGGTTATTAATAATTCTATTTCATACATAAGAAAGAATAGGATGTTTTCTAATGAGTTTCTTAAAGATTTTAGATATTTAGATTTTAGTTTACTTAATTTGTTATCTCTACATTCTCCTATTTCAAAATTTATTAAGCCTTCCACTGATGGTAAAGTAATTGAACGTGGTAATACTTATACATACAGAACAAAAGATTATTCTATTTATTCTGTTCAAAATTATAATCCGGGAGAATATGCTGATCAGCATCATGTGGCAGGAATGAACATTGGAAATAAGTTTTCAATATTTCATACTCATCCTGCAAGAAAGTATGAAGATGATAGTCATTCCCCCAATTTTTTTGTAGGTTACGGTCGCTTACCGCATGTTGTACAGGATTATAATGTTAGTTTATCAATATATAATATTCCAAGTATTCCCGGATTTATGGAAGAATATATTCTTGATTACACTTATGTTTATTTTCCAATTAATAAATTTGATTCTGTTTATATCAACAGTAATTATATTTTTGGAAAGAGCGGCAATGTATACTGTGCCTTAATAGGGTCATCAGATTTGAGTATTGAAAGTGATGAAATAATTATACAAGAAGGACGAAATAATATCTGGATAATTGAGGCCGGATCGTTTGAGAAAGATGGTTCATTTGAAAATTTCATTAATCGAATTGATAGTAATATCCTGAAGTTCGATAAAAAAAATTTAATTCTTACATACCATTCTAACCAAAATAACTATAGATTAGAGTTTGGAAAAAACTCATTCATTAATGGTGAAATTATTAATACTGAGTATCCTAGATATGATTCTCCTTATATAAATGCAGATAGAAAATCAGAACAATTTTTATTTAAATATAAAAACGAAACACTTTTACTAGATTTCTATAATTGTGAGAGAGTATTTTATAATTAACCCATTTTTTGTACCTTTGTCGACGCAAAAAAAATCACGTTATTTATTTCAATAATAGGTTATTACTTTCAACTCATAAATTTTAATTTATACAAACATGGCTCTTCAGTGTGGTATAGTAGGACTTCCTAATGTAGGAAAATCAACTCTCTTTAATTGTCTTTCAAATGCAAAAGCTCAGGCCGCAAACTTTCCTTTTTGTACAATTGAACCAAATATTGGTGTTATAACAGTTCCTGATGATCGTTTGAACAGAATAGCGGAATTAGTTAATCCAAAAAGAATAGTTCCTACAACTGTTGAGATTGTAGATATAGCCGGATTAGTAAAAGGCGCCAGTAAGGGAGAAGGATTAGGAAATAAATTTCTGGCAAATATTAGAGAAACCGATGCAATACTTCATGTTTTACGATGCTTTGAAGATGAAAATATAACCCATGTAGACGGAGTTGTTGACCCTGTGAGAGATAAAGAAATTATTGATACAGAACTTCAACTCAAAGATCTTGAGACAATTGAAGCAAGAATTAGTAAAGTTGAAAAACAGGCAAGAACGGGTGGTGATAAGGATGCTAAACTCGCTTATGAAGTTTATTATAAAATAAAAGAATCATTACTGCGGGGAGAATCTGCCAGGACTGTTTCTTTTGATACAAAAGATGAGGTTAGAGTTGCAGATGAATTGTATTTATTAACTTCTAAACCAGTCATGTACATTTGCAATGTAGATGAAATGAGTGCTGTTGATGGAAATGAATATGTTGAGGCACTACGTGATTCAGTTTCAAAAGAAAATGCAGAAATTTTAATTGTAGCTGCTAAAATAGAATCGGAAATAGCTGAATTTGAAACATACGAAGAGCGAGAGATGTTTCTTAATGAAATAGGATTAGCTGAGTCAGGTGTAAGCAGATTGATAAAATCTGCCTACAAACTACTTAATCTTGAAACGTTTATAACTGCCGGAGTGCAGGAAGTTCATGCATGGACTTTTCAAAAAGGATGGAAAGCGCCTCAATGTGCTGGTGTTATTCATACTGATTTTGAAAAAGGATTTATACGGGCCGAAGTAATAAAATATGATGATTATATATTTTACGGTTCAGAAAACGCTGTTAAGGAAGCCGGCAAAATGAGTGTAGAAGGTAAAGATTATATTGTTCAGGATGGTGATATAATGCATTTCAGATTTAATGTTTAACCTATGCTTCCAAACTTATAATAACCATAATCTAATTCAATCTAACTTATTATAACTTTTATTTGTTAAATATGTTTTATAACATATATAAATATTTGCAATTAAACGTTTAACGTTGTTCATTTGCGTTATATATTAAGTATTATTCTTTCAAAAAAGGAGATATTTATTTATTTTGCTAAATTAAACTATATGAAACGTGTTTCTCTTAAAACAATTGCAAATGCGCTGGGAGTATCATCAGCAACCGTTTCTCTTGTCTTAAATGGAAAGAATAAAAATGGTAGAGTTAGCAAAGAGATGTCAAAAAAGATACTTGATAAAGCAGCTGAATTAAATTACATACCAAACACTCTTGCAAAGGGATTGAAGGTTGGTAGATCAAGAACAATTGGTCTTATAGTCGCAGATATTTCAAACTTGTTTTTTGGTGCTTTAGCCTTACATATACAAAATTATGCTCAAGAAGAGGGATATACTGTTATAATTGGAAACACAAATGAGCAGCCTGAGGAAATGGAAAAACTTATGAAGTTTTTATATGCACGTCAGGTTGAAGGATTAATTATTACTGCTACTGAAAAGAGTAAAAATCTAATTGAAAGATTAATTTCCAGTAATATTCCTTTTGTTTTGGTTGACAGAACTTTTCCAGAATTAAGTGTTAATAGCGTGATGATTAATAATTATGATATTTCATATAAATCAGCTGAACATTTAATTTCTAAAGGATGTAGAAATATTGGTGTTGTTACTTATAAGCAGGACCATTATCATATAAACGAACGTAAACGCGGTGCAGTAGATGCACTAAAAAATGCCGGATTATATAATCCCGGGAACATAGAAGAAGTTAGGTATGATTTTCTGAAAGAGGATATAGAAAATTCTATAGATAACTTTTTGTGTAAGAATAATAAGATTGATGGTATTTTTTTCACAACAAATACAATTTCAATTAACGGAGTAAAGTCTTTAGTAAAGAAAAATATTAATATTCAGAAAGATCTTCAGATAATGTGTTTTGATGAGAATGATGCTTTTTACATATTGCCTTATACCGTACCTTTTATAAAACAGCCAATAAAGGAAATGGCTAAAAAATCGGTAGAATTACTTTTAGACCAAATAGAGAATGATAGCTTAGAGAGAAAAGATGTGGTACTTGAAGCAGAATTAGTACTCAATGAGATTTTTGAATTAAAATAACTGATCCATCTATTTTTCGATCGTTTAGTTAAACGATTAATATTAATAATAAAAATTGAGAATAATGTATCTATTTAAAAATAATGGATTGGTTATAAAGTTTAGTTAAACGTTTAATGTATTAAATCAAATAATTAATAATTTATGAAACAGTCTTATCCTAAAATCGGAATTCGCCCAATTATTGATGGACGTCGCAGAGGTATCAGAGAATCCTTAGAAGAAACAACCATGAATTTAGCTATGAGTGCCGCAAAGCTTTATAGCGAAAATTTAAAATACCCTGACGGAAGTCCTGTTGAGTGTGTTATTGCTGACACTTGTATTGGTGGAGTTAAGGAAGCGGCAATGTGTGCTGAAAAGTTTGAAAAGGAAAATGTAGGTGTTTCATTGTCTGTTACACCCTGCTGGTGTTATGGTTCAGAAACTATTGATATGAATCCGTACACACCTAAAGCTATTTGGGGATTTAATGGCAGTGAACGTCCCGGTGCAGTTTATTTAGCTGCAGCTCTTGCTGTTCACAATCAAAAAGGATTACCCGCTTTTGGCATTTACGGAAGAGATGTTCAAGATATGGGAGATTCTGAAATTCCTGAAGATGTAAAAGAAAAGCTACTTAGGTTTGCTCGTGCTGGTCTTGCCGTTGCATTAATGAGAGGTAAATCATACTTAGCGATAGGTTCTGTTTGCATGGGGATAGGTGGTTCAATGGTAAATCCTGACTTTTTACAAGAATACTTGGGTATGCGAACTGAGTACGTAGATAGCTCAGAGATTATACGTAGAATTGAACAGGAAATATATGACAAGGATGAGTTTAACAGGGCTATGGAATGGGTTGAGAAGAACTGTAAGCCAAACGAATTGTCAGATCATAACCCGGAACATTTAATTAAAGATAGAAATTCAAAGGATGCAGACTGGGAATATGTTGTAAAAATGGCTATTATCAAGCGTGATCTCCTTATCGGTAATAAAAAATTGGCCGAAATGGGGTACGAAGAAGAAGCCATGGGACACAATGCTATTATGGGAGGTTTTCAGGGACAGAGACAATGGACAGATTTCCTGCCTAATGGTGATTTTTCTGAAGCAATTCTTAATACATCATTCGATTGGAATGGAATTAGAGCTCCATATATTTTTGCAACAGAAAATGATCACCTAAATGCTGTTTCTATGCTATTTGGTTATCTTTTAACAAATACAGCTCAAATATTTGCAGATGTAAGAACATATTGGAGTGCGGAAGCAATTGAAAGGGTATCAGGATGGAAGCCTGGCGGAATTTTAGAAGATGGTATGATTGTTCTAAAGAATTCCGGAGCTTGCACATTAGATGCAACAGGCGAACAGACCAAGGACGGTAAACCGGTTATGAAACCACATTGGGAGATTGGAGAAGATGAGGTTGATGCAATGTTGAAGGCAACAAGCTGGGGTCCAGCATCACTTGAATATTTCCGTGGTGGTGGATATTCTTCAAAACTATTATCAAAAGGAGATATGCCTGTTACAATGTGTAGAATAAATATTGTAAAGGGAGTTGGACCCGTTTTGCAAATAGCTGAAGGATGGACTGCAACTTTACCTGATCATGTTGATGATTTAATTCAAAGCCGTACAGATCCAACATGGCCCTCTACCTATTTCGTACCTAAGGTAACCGGAAAAGGAAGATTCACTGATGTTTATTCTGTTATGAATTATTGGGGTTCAAATCACGGTGCAATAAGCTACGGACATATTGGAGCTGATCTAATTACATTAGCCTCAGCTTTGTGTATACCTGTAAATATGCATAATGTTGATGATAGTAAGATATTCCGTCCCGATTCATGGTCGGCGTTCGGATCAGATAATGAAGGTTCGGATTATAGAGCATGTATTAGCTACGGTCCTTTGTATAAGTAATTTAAATAGAGATAATATATTGTGACTAATGTTGTTTAAAAAAATGATTAGCTAAATTATGAAAATTGACTTTAAACTATTAAAAACCTGTATCCTAGCCTTAGGGGTACTTCTTTCATCATCTTTGTATTCCCAAACGGAATATATGGGAGAGATGTTTGAATTGGCAAAAATGAAAACTGGCATGAAGAACAAGAGGATTTCAAGTACCGACCCAACAGGCGGTAACAGAGATCATCTTGAACCTTTTAGTCCGGGTGAGAAGAGAACCATTGCTGAAATTAATGGCGTTGGTGTAATTAATCATATATGGATTACAATTGCACCACCACCCGGAGAGTTAAGCAGGAATGATATCATAATCCGGATGTATTGGGATGGCAACGACTATCCTTCTGTTGAATCACCGATAGGTCCGTTTTTTGGGCAAGGTTGGGATGAGAGATATAACTATGCATCACTTCCACTTTCGGCAGGTCCCGAAATGGGAACCGGTCTGAGTAGTTATTTTGCAATGCCTTTCGAAAAAGGTGCACGTATCGAAATTGAGAATCAAACTGACCAGACAATTAACGCCTTCTATTTTTATGTAGATTATTTAGAGATGGCTGAGTTACCTGAAGGAATGGGAAGATTTCATGCATGGTATAATCACAGTCTAACAGAAGCCCTTCCTGAAGGAGAAACAGAATGGGCACTGACTGGAGAATGGAAGCCTAATACTCAGCATGAAAGAAACTATGTAATGATTGATACCAAAGGAAAAGGACATTTTGTTGGAATCAATTATTATGTTCACTCCCCTACTCCTATGTGGTATGGCGAGGGAGATGATATGTGGTATATCGACGGAGAAGAAACCCCTTCTTTGATAGGTACCGGTACTGAAGATTTTTTCAATACATCATGGTGTCCGAAGGAACCCTTTTCACATCCACATTTTGGGTATCCCAGAGTTAATAATGATATTGGCTGGTTAGGAAGAACTCACGCCTACCGTTTTTTTATTAATGATCCCATATTTTTTGAAACGGGAGTCAGAGGTACAATCGAATCCGGACACAATAATAACCTAACTCTTGATATAGCTACTGTTGCTTACTGGTATCAGGATGAAGCTGTTGTGCTTCCACCTGCACCTTCAAAAGAGGTACGTAAACCAAAACCCTTCATCAACCATATGGATATGCACAGATGGAGAGATGCATGGCGTAAAGCAAAAGGAAATGACCCGCAACTGTGGGGTAATGAGTGATTTTTATCTAAATAAAAAACTTATTTTATGAAAAGTAATAAACTAATATCAATAAGAATAATATTGACATGTTTGCTTTCCTGTTTTGTTTTATACTCATATAGTATGAGTGAAACTGATAATATAAATCAGTCAAAAACAGTAAGAGGGGTTGTAATTGAGCAAATTACCAATGAACCCTTAGCAGGTGCAAGTGTGTATGTAAAAGGTACAACAATAGGAACAATGACTGATGTTAACGGGTCCTATCAACTAAATGTGCCTTCGGATAATTCAATTCTTGTTTTCTCATTCATCGGAAAGCAAACTATAGAAAGATCGGTTGCCGGATTATCTGTAATCGATGTCATACTTGAGGAAGATGCTACATTATTAGATGAAGTTGTTTTTACAGGATACATGACACAGCGTAAAGCTGATCTTACAGGTTCGATATCTATTGCAACCAGTGCAGATATAGTCAGAAATCCTTCAGCTAATGCAATGAAGGCACTTCAAGGTAAAATGGCCGGAGTACATATCACTACAAATGGTGGTAATCCCGCTGAGTCAGTAAATATTCAGGTTAGAGGTCTTTCTTCTTTGTCAGGAGGAGTTCAGCCACTTATTGTACTTGATGGAATGCCAACTCAAAACTTAAATTTGCGTGACATTAATTCAGGTGATATAGAATCAATTCAGATTCTAAAGGATGCCGCATCTGCCAGTATTTACGGAGCTCGTGCATCGGGTGGTGTAATTCTAATTCAAACCAAAAAAGGTAGAGAAGGACGTGTTAGTGTAGAGTACAATGGAAGTGTATCGTTCAGTACTTTAGTGAATCGCCCTCAGCTCATGAATGCAGAACAATACGGTATTGCTTCTTTTAGGGCAGCCGCTTATGATGAGGCTGTATATGGGGTACCAATGGCCCTTTTAAATCCATATGATTATATATGGCAGAGAGGAACTGACGGAATTCCTGTTTTGGAAAGTGTTAAGCCAAAAGAATGGTTAAATGCTGAACAAACTGTTAGAGGTGCTGATACTGATTGGATGGATGAAATTTTCCAAACTGCTTTAATGACAAATCACCAGGTTACTGTTTCCAGTGGAACAGATCGCTCAAAAAGCCTTTTCTCTTTAGGATATTTTGATAATGAAGGAACACAAATCAATACATTTTTCAGGCAATATTCATTGAGAGTAAATACGGAGTATGATATCATGGATGGCAGATTAAAAGTTGGAGAAAATATTGCTCTTTCGTATCTCAACTACAGAGATGCCAATGAAACCAGATGGGCAATGATTAACCCACCTGCCGGACCTGTATATGATATTAATGGTAACTGGGCAGGAGCACCCGGCTTTGACGACTTTACTAACCCTGTAAGGTTGCTGACGATGTACAAGGATAATACTAATAATTACGTTAAAATTATTGGAAATATTTTTGCCAATATTCAAATATGGAATGGTATATCTGCGCGTACACAATTTGGTGTTGACTATGGAAATGCTTATAACAGAGCAGTTGATGGACTTTGGTCGGAAACCGGCGGAAGAAACAGCGACGGAGAAAACTATGTGGGTAATTGGCAATCACATCCATTAAGCTACGTATGGACAAATACAGTTTCCTATAATCTTGCAACAGGCCGACATACTTTTGATGCGGTAGCAGGAACAGAATTTACCCGCTACGTGCAGGAGGGATTTAATGCAAGAAGAGAAGGTATTTACCTTGAAGATCGGGATTTCGCACATATTGGTGTAACAACCGGAGAAAAATTTTCTTTAGGAAGTTCAGCTGATGAGTATGCATATTTTTCAATATTTGCTAAAGCAAACTATGCCTATGATTCTAAATATATGTTATCTGCTACAATCAGACGTGACGGTTCTTCACTCTTTGGTGCAAACAACCGTTATGGAGTTTTCCCGGCATTTTCAGCAGGATGGAGATTAAGCGATGAGCCATTTATGGATGATGTGGAGGCAGTTTCAGACCTGAAGTTGAGAGCCGGTTGGGGAGCTAACGGAAGTGTACAGGGTTTACCTCGTGGCTACACATCTACACCTTTTACAACAGATTACTTCGGAACATCTTATCCAATTGAAGGTAATGAAACCGGACAGCTTTATTCAGGTTATAGAAGGACATGGTTGGGTAATCCTGATCTGAAATGGGAAACAACTACTCAATCTGATTTTGGTATCGACTACGGATTTTTAAATCAAAGAATAACCGGTTCACTTGGTTACTATTTTAAGAAAACAAAAGATGTTTTGGTTCAGGTACCATATATAGCTGCAATGGGCGAAGGCGGAGAGCCTTGGATTAATGGAGCAAATATGAATAACCATGGAGTTGAATTTGAAATAACATACAGAAGTGACCCAACAAAAGACTTTCAGTATTCAATATCGGCTAATATTGGCAGCTACAGAACAAAACTTGTGGATCTTCCTGAAAACGTGATAAATAGATATCCCGGAGATGGAATGAATGATTTAGTAATCGGAAGAACACCACATATTCTCTATGGAATGGTAGCTGATGGTATCTTTAAAACACAAGAAGAGGTAGATAATCATGCAGAGCAGGCAGGTAAGGCAATTGGGCGTATTCGATATAAGGACCTCGATGGAAATGGTGTTATTGATGAGTTGTATGACAGAACCTATATTGGTATAACCGACCCCGATTTCTTTGGTGGTTTAACCCTCGATTTAGGTTATAAGAACTTCGATTTAAATATTTTCTTCCAGGGAGTTTACGGTAATAAGGTTAATAACGAGTGGAAAAGAGAAAGTGATATGTGGAGTATCTCAGTACCATCACACAAAAATCACGAAACAAGGCTGCTCGATGCATGGTATTTTGATAATATAAATTCGGATATACCTGCAATTACTAATATAAACCAGAATGCCGAACAGCGCTTCTCTTCATATTATGTTGAAGATGGCTCATATCTGAAACTGAGAAATATAGAGTTAGGATACACATTACCTTCCAGTATTACTTCAGCTATGAAGATCCAGAATCTTAGAATCTATACATCAGCCCGTAATGTATTCACACTTACAAAAGGCTGGGGCGACGACCAATATACAAGTTTCGACCCGGAGATGGCAGGATATGGTTATTTAACACCATTTACAATGGCATTCGGACTTAATGTTACGTTTTAAAATATTGAATTATGAAAAAAATAAAATATCTATTTTTTACTCTTGCCTTCTTATTCACTGTTAGTAATTGTGCAGATTATCTTGAAGTGAATACAAAGCAAGTATTAGATGATGCGCTACTTACATCTCCCGAAGATATGGAAGGATTTGTTACAGCAGCATATGCAAGAATTACAGATATACCATCGTGGGACTCACCATTTTCACCATGGTGGACCGGCTCAATGAGATCAGATGATTCATATAAAGCCGGAGGTGGAACCTGGGATGGCGGTGACGGCTGGGGGTTTATGGAAACTTTTGTAAACCTAACTGCTAACGGATGGCCTATCGACTACCCATGGTATGTTTCTTATCAGATAATACAACGAACAAATACTGCAATTCAGAAGCTTAATGAAATATCCGATGAGGAATTTCCGTTGAAAGATGTTAGAATTGGTGAAATGAAATTCATTAGAGGTTTTGTTCATTTCAGGCTCAAGCAGTTTTTTAAATATATGCCGTACATAGATGAAAATGTTATAGGAACAACAGTAGAGTTTGAGGCTATACCAAATAGAGATAGCGAATATCCAAACGATCAGTATCTATGGGAACGTATATTAGCTGATTTTAAAGATGCCGAAGATAAACTTCCTGCAGTTCAGGAAGATTTAGGAAGAGTTGATAAAAATGCAGCAACAGCAATGGTTGCAAGAACTCTGATGTTTATGGCATATGAACAAAACGACAGACATCAAGTGGTTAATATCAATAAAGATCGCTTGTCAGAGGCTCTTACTTATCTAAATAAACTAACTGACCAAGAGGGTGGTAAAGTTGATTTGGAACCCGATTTCGGAACAAATTTTGTACATACTTCCGATAATAATACTAAAGAATCAATTTGGGAAATTCAATACTCAATAAATGATAATAGTCATACCGGTGGTAAAATAAACAGAAGTGAGGGTCTCAACCATCCGTGGGACTGGGGTGGATTTATTTGTTGCGGATTTCATCACTTAAGCTTAAGTATGGGCAATGCGTTTAAGACCGGTGCAGATGGTCTGCCACTTTTCGATAGCTATAATAATGATGATTACGGAGCTTATCTATTCAATGATGATGGTGTATTTGATGCTACTTTGATTGATAGAGGAAACCCCGGATACTTCAATAGCTATTCATGGGATCCCCGTTTCAGTCACACTATTGGTGTACCGGGACATCCCTGGAAGTACGATCCTGAACTGATATTTGAGAGTCGCGGTATTAGAAATGGAGCAGAATATGGTTATTTCAAATCAGTTAAAGAGCTTCCTCATCCCGATTGTGATTGTCTTCTTTACGATGGCTGGCAATTCAACTCAATGAATAAGAGAATGATTCGCTACGACGAAGTATTACTTTGGAAAGCCGAAGTTCTAATTCAACTTGATCGTTGGAACGAAGCTCTTGAGCCAATAAATAAAGTAAGACAAAGAGCTGCAAACAGTACATCAGAACTTATTATGGTTGATGGTTCTCCGGTTATGAACTATCATGTTGAAATTTATAAGCCTGGAGAAAACTGTGTTTGGGACAAAGACTTTGCATGGAAAGCCATGGAATGGGAAAACCGACTTGAAATGGCAGGTGAAGGACGTAGATTCTTCGATCTTCAAAGATGGGGAACTCTGGAAGAAACCATGAATAGCTATTTCCAGATTGAAAGAAATAGATTTGCATGGATGTCAAATGCTCGTTTTACTGAAGGAAGGGATGAATTCTTCCCAATACCTCAAAATCAGATGAATTGGGCAAAGGGTAACTATACTCAAAACCCCGGTTATTAATATTTGATTAAATAATAATGATTATGAAAAATATAGTAAAACTATTTATTACAATACTTACTCTAACATTTTTAACAGGTTGTTACGATAGGGAAATAATCGACAGAAAGGATTTTAACTACTCTTTGCCTACAATTGATAATTTATCTGTAACTCAGCAAGATGGTAAAGCAATACTTTCATGGCAGATTCCTTCAAATATCTCTGATAGTTTTAATCGTCCACTCGAAGTAAGTGTTCAGGTTGTTGAAGATGATATTTACAGACAAAGATTCTCAGTATTTGGGGAAGGAACTGGTGCAGAAGTAGATATCGATCCAACAAAAGAATATAGATTTGTAGTCAAACTACTCGGTTTTTTAACTCCTGAAGCTAAGATGGAAGGGTTTACAGACAGAGTATATTCGGATGGAGTTATCGTTGAACTCTAATTATTGGGTTTTTTATTAATAATCTCTTTTCATTCTTTCGTAAGGAGGGTTTATCGGGAATATCCAACATGTTTTGTAGTAATTTTGGTAAACCCTCCTTTTTTTATTTTTATGAAAACGGAAAAAGACTTCAAATACATTTTATTTGCAGCAATTATCAGCTTGCCTTTGCTATTATTTTCATGTAAAGATGATGATAATGGAGAGCTCCCTTTTGTGCCGACCGATGAAATTACTGCAACGGAAACTAATCTGTTTCCTGATAAAGAAACCAAAGCTATATCAACCACACTAAGTTTTAAAAATCTAAATAATATTGATTATATCCTTGTTACAATGAGTGGAGGTGGTGTCTATTCCGAAAAAATAGAAAAAAGTAGCCTATCATCTTCATACAGATTCAATTATACAATTAGAGAAACAGATCCTGAAAGCTTTACATTTATTTTAGTTGCTGTATATGTTGATGGGAACAAGTCCAATCAATTAACATTAAATGTAGACAACAGATGGGGCTTTTTTATTAGAAGTGTAACTCCTGTTGCACGTGTTACAGGATCACCTATGGCAAACGAGACTTACTTAAATCCAAATAATACAGCACTCGACTGGAATGTTGGTGGTACCGACTTAGGAGTAATATGGGAGATGCAGCCAGGTAACTATGGGATATTTTTTGGTGATACATTTGATAGGAATTTCAGGCCAAACCCAAATAGCCCCGGTCCCAATGGTGGAAAATGGAGATCAAATGTCTTGGCTTTTTCCGATGACAAAAACCTCGAAGACGGAATTACCATAAACGATATGGTTACTGATGACAGAGGTGATGCCAAAGAAATTGTCTATAGTCCAAAAATACCTGATGTGGATCATACATCAATTCCCACAGCAGCAATACGAGCCAATGGAGCCGATTATGTGCATTATTTCAATATGAGAGACTGGGATACATGGACTACAAATTACTCCGGTATGTACAAATCATCAGATAATGGTATTGTATGGGAAAAACTTGATCATATTTCCTTCTCTTCAGACAGCCCTTTCGGACAAGCAGGTTATTTCAAGAAAGATGGATATGTATATATGATTGGCACTCAAACCGGAAGATCCAGCAGTGCATCACTTGCAAGATTTCTTGAGGCCGATATCGAAACTCTTGATCAGTATGAATACTGGAATGCTCCAAGTGGGTCATGGATAAAAGGTGACGAGAAAAGAGCTACGGTAATTATAGATGATGAGGTAGGTGAACTTTCTTTTATTTATAATAATAAGTTGAATAAGTGGATTATAGCCTACTTTAATGGTCCAAGATATAACATCACAATGCGAACTGCAGAAGATATAACCGGTCCCTGGAGCGAACCATATGAACTTGCTTCCGGCTGGGAATATGCTCAGCTTTATGGATCCTATTTTCATCCTCTTTCTGTGAATAGCGAAACATTATATTTTACAATGTCGATGTGGCTGCCTTATAATGTTTTTTTAATGAAAGTGGTTTTAGCAGATATGGGTAGTTTATAATGCAACTTAAATAAAGTAAATGAATTATTTCACTAAGTTAATATTATTTATTTCGATGTTTTTCTCTATATTCGCTTCAGATTCAGTTATAGGGCAGAATATTGATGATTATTCATCTCCTGTGAATAATGGCAAATGGGTACAGCCATCGCAGGATTACCCTTCTATTCCTTTATGGGGGCATGTTAACGGAATTCGAGTAGGTTTAGCACCAACTCCCGGGCCACGTGGCTTGTTAAGAATATTTACACCCTATTTAGATCATAAAGAGTATAAAGTTTTTAACTTCATTGCTTTTGAACCTATACCTGCGGGTAGAAAAGAGCGTGGATTTTCTGAACTGGAAATGAGTAGTCTGGATAATGTAAGGGGGAAACGATTCTGGAGTTCAAACGATTCTGTTTGTGCAAATCCTATTCAGCCTGTAAATCCGGCAAGTGGAATAATTGATCTTATCGATGAAAAAGAAACACTGACTGTATATATTTTTTCTGAAAAATTTGATAATGGGGCAAATACCTTTGTGCGACTAAGATTTTATGAGGATAAACCGTATGAATTTGAACTTACAACCTATAGCTGCGAAGAGTCTGTAGAATTAGAGAACTTTATTCTTACTGCCACAATGGGCAATTATGCGCGACTGCGTAATCTTTATCTCTCAGATACCGTAAAATCTTCACTTAAGCTATGGCCAACATATAATGATCTACATTTTACTGAACACGACGTTACTCATGCTGATCAAATGATTACTGACAGTAAGGGTGGTGTTTATTTTATTGCAGAACCCGATGAGAAGAATCCGGAAGATGCAGTATATGCAGAAAATACTCGTCACAACTGGGTATACTATGGCAAAAAAGCAACCCAATATTGGTATGTTCAAAACCCTGATATCAATATGGTTGGTTTGGTTAATGGAAGATATACCTATTGGGGTGGTAATGCACCAATCACAGGAGGTATTTCATTCGAAAATTTTGAACTGAAATCTCCATTTAAAAACAATGAAGTTTTTATTTTTGGTGTAACACCATTAAATGTCGAAGAGTTTATAAGTCAGATTGAATGAGACTCTTCAAATTAAAAGCGAATATAATTAATTTAAATTATCAACATAAATAAACCTAAAAAATTATGAGATTGAAATCAGGACTTTTTACAGTATTAATAATGCTTTTCTCCGTAGGGATAATAGCACAAAACCGGTCATTTTCCGGCTTAGAAATGAATATGGGTAATCTGCACCGACTTTCTGATGCAGAAACGAGATCAATTAGCCCTGAGAATTTTACCGGTGAAAAAGGAAAAGGAGGTATGGCAATTCCAAACTCAAATGCTCCGAGAAATACAGCTAATGCTTCGGGACCTGCAAGAGACTTAGGGCAAGGCTGGAAAGTAAATCCGTTTGTAACAATTGAGCCTGGTGAGACTTTCACAATGGCTGAAATTGACGGACCCGGTGCAATTCAGCATATTTGGATGACACCAACTGGTAATTGGCGCTTTTCAATAATCAGAATTTACTGGGACGACGAAACAGAACCTTCAGTAGAGGCTCCAATCGGACATTTCTTTGGAATGGGCTGGAACGAATACGCACATCTAAACTCACTGCCGGTTACAGTAAATCCGGGTAGTGCTTTCAACTCTTACTGGGTTATGCCTTTCAGAAAAAAGGCGCGTATAACAATGACAAATATTAATGATTCTCAACCTATGAATCTCTATTATCAGATAGATTATACACTAACCGATGTGCCTGATGATGCTGCATATTTTCATGCTCAATATCGAAGAACAAAGGTTAATGAAACTTCTGATTATACTATCGTAGATGGTATCAAAGGAGAAGGTCACTATGTAGGCGTTTATATGGCCTGGCAAGTTAATAACAATGGCTGGTGGGGAGAAGGTGAAATTAAGTTTTTCATGGATGGCGACAAGCAATTTCCAACTATTATCGGTACCGGAACAGAAGATTATTTCTTAGGTTCTTATAATTTTGACAGACATGGTAAATATGTAACTTATTCTACTCCTTTTGCCGGATTGGTGCAGGTTCTTCCCCCCGATCAAACATACGTTGCAGGGCAGCGTTTTGGAATGTATCGCTGGCATGTTATGGATCCTATAAGATTTAAGAAAGACTTAAGAATTACTATACAAGACTTGGGATGGCGTCACGGTCACAGATATCTACCACAGCAGTCAGATATTTCGTCTGTTGTATTCTGGTATCAATCCGAACCTCATGCAAAATTCCCTGCACTTCCTTCCTGGCAAGAGCTGGAGGTGAATTGATCCTCTTAAAATTGTGATTTAATGGGTAATAAAAAAATATCCAGACGAAAAGCAATAACTTCTATTGCGGCATTGTCCTCCATACCGGTTGTGGCCGGTGTGGAGACAATTCGTAAAGAGGATGGAGTAAATATTGTTAACGCAAACGCTCCAATTTATACAATCCAAAACAGAGTATCTAGGCAGTTTACTACTTTCGACTATCCAACAAAAGAGAAGGCTGTTAAAGTAGAACCCGGGGAAAAGAAAACACTTGTGCAGTACAACAGTCCCGGCATTATTAATCGTTTGTGGATGACGGTTAGTGGTTGGTTTTGGAGATACTGGGAGCCTGATCAATCAACAGATCAGACAATTCTAAAAAAACTTATTTTACGTATTTACTGGGATGGCAATAGTTACCCCTCAGTTGAAGCACCAATTGGAGATTTTTTTGGAGTAGGCCTTTGTGAGTTTAAACACTATGTGTCTAAATATCTGGGAATGTCAAGTGGAGGATTATATTCATACTTTCCTATGCCTTTTAATAAGGTTAGAATAGAAGTTGAAAATATGCATGAGTCTCAGGTTTCGCATGTCTTTCTAAATGCAAACTATGAGTCACTCAATGTATTACCCGAAAATGCAGGGCGCTTTCACTGCGTTTATAATTCAGGCACAAAAGAAGGGCAGGAAGAGCTGCCTGTGCTTGAGATTAAAGGAAAAGGACATTTTGTAGGATGTTGTTTGTCTATGCAAAGCGATCAGCCAAATTACTTAGGTTATCTCGAAGCCCCCGAATATATCTATATTGATAATCAAGGTACTGAGCCTACAATTATTGGAACCGGACTGGAGGATTACTTCAGTGGTGGATGGTACTTCAGAGATGGTGAGTTTCATGGTCCGCTTCATGGCGTTCCATTAAAAGATGCATTAAGATCAATGATTTCAATGTATAGATTTCATGAAGATGATGCAATTTATTTCTCAAGAGATTTTAAAATGGCATTTATTAATCACAGACCATCGTTGCCGTTCAAATTCTCTTCAACAGCATACTGGTATCAGGATAAAGCAGTAAGTCTGCCCTACCCTCTTCCGGCAAAAGATAGGTTAGTCGACTGGTACAGGATAAGAGATACTGATCATCAGTCAATTCCCTGACAACCACACAATAAATAATAATTATTGATTAATATATAAGTGTACAAAACGAAAAGAATGAAAAGAATGAAAAGAAATTTTGTAAAATTATTAGTGTTAACGTTTTTCCTGTTAGGACTGTCTCAGGTTCACGCTCAAAATCAAACTTACAGATGGAGTGATGAGGTGGAGCAATTAAAGAGAGTAGATCAGCTGCCACTATACAGGCATAATCAGTTAATAGATCAGGAATCGAGCTGGGACAGAACTCATGGCAACGACGATGGGTTTTCGGGCAAATATTCATATATCAGAAAAGAAAATGGTCATCTTGTATTGGCTGAGTTTGAGGGACCGGGTATCTTAAACAGATTCTGGACTCCCACTCCAACAGAAGATACACTCGCTTTCTATTTTGATGGAGAGAAGACTCCCCGATTGAGAATTAAATTTATGGATCTGTTTTCGGGTGAGGTGTATCCTTTCACAAAACCTGTTGTGGGAAATGAAATTGGAGGTTATTACTCATATATTCCAATACCATTTGCAAAATCACTCAAAATAGTATTCGAAGGTGAACATATCATGTTTCATCAAATTCAATATCGTAGCATGCCGGGGGTAAATGTTGAAAGCTGGACCGGTGAATTTTCTGAAAGTGATAAGAAACTGTTGACTGAAGTTAATACACTTTGGGGCGATATATTCCCAACCGTAAACAACTACACAGCAGGAGTCTCTTCAAACATAAAAACTGAGGAAAAGACTTTTACCATTTTACCAGGCGAAGAGGTTACATTCTTTAATACCTCAAATGGTGGTCGCATTGTAGGTTTTGATATTGATGGCGGAACTGCATTCGAGGGACTTCATAAGGATGTTATTTTATCTGCTGTCTGGGACAATGAAGAGATCGAAGCAATCTATTCTCCCGTTGCAGACTATTTTGGTTATGCATTCGGACAGCCTGCTATGAGAGGTATTTTGATGGGTCGCCATGGCACAGTAAACTATAGCTACCTACCCATGCCTTACGATCAATCGGCTGAAATGAAGCTTGTTTACGCTAAACGTGATGGTGTGCAGCAAAACCCAATCTCAGTTACAACCAAGGTATATTACAATAGCAACAGTCGCGATAAAGCCGAAGAAGGAAAGCTTTACACAATATGGAAACGTGAAAGACCCGATATAGGACAGTTTTATACTTTCCTTGATACAAAAGGAAAAGGACATTATGTTGGTACAGTTCACCATGCACAAGCTTTGCGTCCGGGAATGACACTCTTCTGGGAAGGTGATGATACAACTTATGTAGATGGTAAAATGCGACTGCACGGAACCGGATCTGAGGATTATTATAATGGAGGCTGGTATGCAATTCTCGACCGCTGGGACAGGGGTATAAGTATGCCAATTCATGGTTCTCTCGATTATTCACTTCCAATGGGTCGTACAGGCGCCTATCGTTTCTTCCTTTCCGATAAAATGTCGTTCGAAAAGGAAATCTATCACGGTATGGAACATGGTGAAGTAGGAAATGATTTTCCCGTAGATTATGCAACAGTTGCTTTTTACTATGCTGCTCAACCACTAAAAGAGCGTATGGAGCCAACAGAGGAGCTTAGAGAGGTTTATTTACCAAATAAGCATATATACTTCCCTCAGTTAATGGAGATAACTCTCGAAAGAGGTATACAGGTTATATTCGGCAGAGGATTAGAGATGAGAACATTTGGTAATGGTGCATTAAGAATCATGCTAACAGATGTTCCTGAAGGAAAGTATAGAATTCTGTTTAATTACCATGAAACTCCTGAGGGAGCAGACTTCCGTATATGGCAGAGACAGAATAGGCTTACAGATTGGATATCAACTAAATCAAATACAGATACTCATAAAGAGAATGTACAAATTGGTGAAATTCAGCTTACACCTCAAACAAACTCCATTACTGTACATGTAAGAGATAATGGAGATGCAAATAAATTTGAACTAACTCTCATTACATTAGAAAGAATAGAGTAAAACCGACTCTCATTATTGATGATTCCAAAAATTGAGTTGTTAAGAGAATATTAAATGAATTATTTATGAAAGAGTATAATAGAATATTAGGTAGATATTTAAAATTAAAGAGCTCTGTTTTCATTGGTTTATTTCTGTCAATGAGTTTGTTGTATGGTGGTAAATCAGATATTACTCCTCCCTCTTTTTTTGGAAACTCAATTCAGAATATAGAATATGATCTTTTGGGGGATCATAAGGGAGAAAGTGAAATAAGTGTGATAGATGAAAATACTATTCATATTAGAATAACTTTCTCCCTTGATAATGAAGTCCGGCAAAATGATTGGCAGGTGGCTGTTACGCCCGGCTTTAATCCTAGTTTTAACTGGTCTCCTCATCTTACCCCAACAGATAATCATATAATTGAACAGCATGTTTTCCGTTCACCTGCATTAATTGCATCTGATGATGATCAGGCTATTATTTTGATTCCCGATCTGGATATAATGAACAACGGAACTCCGGTCAGATGGTATATGGATATGGATGCATCCCGCAACAAACTCGTGCTTGGGATGAGTAACAGTCGGGTTGAAAACCACATCCTGTTCCGTCGTCAGAATGGTGCAGTTTATCCTGAGGGTAAACTTGAAATTGGATTTTATTTAATGCGTTTTACTGATAATGAAAATATAAATAACCCTTTCAGAAGTGCTCTTGATTTTCTATGGACCAACTGGGGCCACGATTTGTATGAGTCTGGTAATCCGGTTGATGCTAATCTTGAGAGTTATGTAGAGCATACTTACAATTGGGCATTTAATAGTTGGAAAGAAAGTGTGTGGCAGGAATTTGAGCTTAACGGGAAGAGAGTGGGTTCTCCGGTATTTATAGTAAATGTAACGCAAAGTCCCAATTATCCCTGCGAGGTAAATGAAAGAGAGTTTCGTTCAGTCTGGAATCAGGCATGGTTCAGCTCTCTTCGTTCAGCCGGTGGATTATACAGATATGCGCGTCGTACTGGCAATAGCGATTTAATGGAAAAAGCACTGCTTACTAAAGAACTCGCTCTCTCTTTCCCTATGAAAAATGGTTTTTTCTACGGCCTTATTGACACCGAGATGCATGAAGTCGAAATTGATGGAGTAAAATACAATCGAAGTAAAGGTTGGGATACATATGGCTGGGGAAACTCAAACCGTAATCCCTATACGTGGAATCCGCGTATGTCTCCTTTCCATATTCTGGATATGAGCTGGACTGCCCTTCTTATGCTTCGTTGGTATGATGAGCTTGAAAAAGATGAACGCTTGCTTGATTACGCTACAAAGTACGCCGAATCGCTGCTTGAGGTTCAGTCGGATAACGGCTTTTTCCCCGGGTGGTTAGATATAAATACACTTCAACCAATGGATCAGCTTAATGATTCACCTGAAACCTCCATGTCGGTTACATTCCTTCTGAAACTTCATGAGATTACCGGTGACAACAAGTACGCAAGAGCTGCTCTAAAAGCAATGGATGCAGTTCTTGAAGAAATTGTGCCAACCGGTCGCTGGGAAGATTTCGAAACCTATTGGTCGTGTTCAAGATTTGGCTCCGATTTCCTGGTAGGTGGTAAGGTTGCAAGAAACAACATGTACAAACACAATAATTTTTCGATGTTCTGGACTGCAGAGGCTTTATTTGAGAGTTACAAGCTAACGCATGACGAGAAATATCTTCAAAACGGACAACGTACTTTAGATGAGTTGCTAATGACACAGGCTTCATGGCAGCCTCCATACATGTATGTTAATGTTTTGGGAGGCTTTGGTGTTTTAAATGCTGATGCTGAATGGAATGATTCCAGACAGAGTCTTTTTGCAGAATTAATTATGCAATATGGTAAACTACTTAATATTGATGAGTATACTGAGAGAGGGCATGCAGCATTAAAAGCTTCTTTTGTGATGATGTATAGTCC
>CAZYNA010000043.1:0-19852 GCA_964648775.1 uncultured Proteiniphilum sp.
GCAAAGGTAGTGATATTTTTATTTACACCAAAATATTTGAGAATATTTTTTATGTTTTTATCTTTCTGATTTTTCTTTTGATCTAATGATTTGTTTCTCAATTGCCATTGTGCAAAGGTCAACGGCTTCCTCAAAAGTGTCTGCTGTCTTATTTGCAAATGCATCTCTGTGTCGGAGGTTTAGTTTTATAGCAGCATCTTTGTTTTTAGCAGTATCCGGCTTAATAATTTTCAATATCACTTCAGCCTGAATTATATCATCAGAGAATCTCTCTAGTTTTTTGATTTTTTTCTCTACAAAAGCTTTTAATTGATCACTTGCGTCGAAGTTTACTGATTGAATCGTTAATTCCATATTATTTCCTCCTTTATTTTGTTGCTCTTGGATGAGCGTTATGGTATGCTTTTTTTAATTCTTCAAATGTTACATGAGTATAAATTTCAGTTGAGGACAGACTGGCGTGGCCCAAAATCTCTTTTACTGCATTGATATCTGCTCCATTGTTAAGCATTTCAGTTGCAAAAGAGTGTCTAAGTACATGCGGACTTTTTTTTGAAATAGTTTTAATGTTCTCCAAATGACTTCTAATTATGTTGTAAACAAGCTTTGGGTACAATGGCCCTCCATCTTCTTTAACAAATAGGTTCGAAGATTTGTTCTCTATTTCCGCATCTCTTACCTCAATATATTTTATCATTTTTTCTCTGGTCTCATTGGAGAAAGGGATTATTCGCTGCTTATTTCTTTTGCCATTAATAAGTATAGTGTTATTTCCAAAGTTTATGTCACTATCCTTTATTGAGATAAGTTCGGTCCTACGAATCCCTGTCATATAAAACAGCTCAATTATAAATCTGTCACGGTATCCTCTGAAGTCATCACTGAAATTCAATTCATCGTCCAGAATTCTTGTGAGGGATTCATTTTTTACGAACGAAGGTAATTTTTTTGATGATTTTGGTCCTCTTAGGAGTTCTGCGGGGTTCTTTTCTATGGCACCTTTTTTTATTAGAAACTTGAAGAATGATTTTAGTGAGCTTAATTTTCTATTAATAGTTGTCGGCTTTTGTCCGAGCTCCATCAAGTGACTCATCCAAATCCTAATGTGCTCACTTTTTATCTCTGTAGGGTTTAGATCAGAAAACTCATCTTTAATAAACTCTTCAAACTGCGAAATGTCTCTTTTATAAAAAGTCTCCGTTAGAGAAGAGTGGTTCTTCTCATAACGGAGATATTCTATAAATTTTTCTTTCCACATTCGCCGTTCTCTCAATAATAATCCTTAGAACAACGAAGATAGAAAAATATTTTTCAAACTGGAAATATTTATTCCTCGTTTTCTTGCATTTGTTGAACATAAACAGCATGTTGCTTCTGTTTACGTTTCTTTACAGAGGGTTTCATGAATGCCTGGCGTCTGCGTAACTCTTTAACAACGCCTGTTTTTTCGTATTTACGTTTAAACTTTTTCAGGGCTCTTTCAATATTTTCGCCCTCTTTTAGTGGTACAATTATCATATTTTGAGCTTTAAATTTTTTTATTTGGGTTGCAAAGATACTAATAAATATTCATTATCAGTAGTTTTGTACTTGATTTTTTGTTTTCGTGACTTTTTTTCATTTTTTCACCTTTATTATTTCACATATTTCACCATCTATAAAGTTTCGCCGGTAAATGCATATACTAATCTTACAAAGGGATATGAAAATATATAGTTATCTATGTAGTGTATAGAAAAAACCGCAGCGCTTAAGTTAAAGGCTGCGGTTAAGCATATATGATATAGCTCTTATATGAGCATGATTACTTCACTTCTTCAAAATCAACATCTGTAACGTTGTCATCCGATGACTGATCATCGTTTCCCTGTGATGACTGTGGATCACCATCTGCTCCGGGTTGTGCTCCCTGTTGAGCATTTGCAGCGTTATACATTTCCTGAGAAGCGGCCTGAAAAGCTGTGTTAAGCTCATTCGTTGCTGAGTCAATATCGTCAATATTCTGAGCCTTGTGAGCTTCTTTCAGTTTATTTAAAGCAGCTTCAATCGGACCTTTTTTGTCAGCAGGCAACTTGTCGCCCAATTCATTAAGCTGTTTTTCAGTCTGGAATATTGTTGAGTCAGCTTGATTCAGTTTGTCTATTCTCTCTTTTTCTTTTCTGTCTGTTTCAGCATTTGCAGCGGCTTCTTCCTTCATGCGTTTTATCTCATCTTCGCTTAAACCTGAAGAGGCTTCAATACGTATTTTCTGCTCCTTGCCTGTTGCTTTATCCTTAGCCGAAACATTTAGAATACCGTTGGCATCAATGTCGAATGTCACTTCAATCTGAGGTATGCCTCTTGGAGATGGCGGAATACCATCAAGGTTAAACACACCTATCTGTTTGTTATCGCGTGCCATCGATCTTTCACCCTGTAAAACATTAATCTGCACCGAGGGCTGATTGTCAGAGGCTGTTGAGAATGTTTCACTCTTTTTAGTAGGTATAGTTGTGTTGGCATCAATAAGTTTAGTCATTACACCACCCAGCGTCTCAATACCAAGCGAAAGCGGAGTTACGTCTAATAGAAGAACATCTTTAACTTCTCCTGTAAGAACTGCTCCTTGAACAGCTGCACCAATTGCAACAACCTCGTCGGGGTTTACACCTTTATGCGGTTTTTTACCGAAAAGCTTTTCAACCATATCCTGTACTGCAGGAATACGGGTAGATCCACCAACAAGAATAACCTCATCAATATCTGAATTGCTCATACCGGCATCTTTCATTGCAGTCCGTATCGGATCTTCACATTTATGTAGAAGATCGTCAATTAGCTGCTCAAATTTAGCACGTGAAAGAGTTTTCACAAGGTGCTTTGGAATTCCATTTACAGGCATAATATAAGGAAGATTGATTTCAGTTGTAGATGCACTCGAAAGTTCAATCTTTGCCTTTTCAGCAGCTTCTTTTAGTCGCTGTAGTGCCATCGGATCTTTCCTTAAGTCTATTCCTTCTTCTTTTAAGAACTCATCAGCAAGCCAGTCGATAATTCGGTGGTCAAAGTCATCACCTCCAAGGTGAGTATTTCCATTTGTTGACTTTACTTCAAATACACCATCACCCAATTCAAGGATAGATATATCAAAAGTTCCGCCACCAAGGTCAAATACTGCAATCTTAGAATCTTTATCCTGCTTGTCCAGTCCGTATGCCAAAGCCGCAGCAGTAGGTTCATTTACTATTCTTCTAACAGTAAGGCCTGCAATTTCTCCTGCTTCCTTAGTGGCTTGACGCTGGGCGTCACTAAAATAAGCAGGAACAGTAATAACTGCCTCTTTCACCTCTTGTCCGAGATGGTCTTCTGCAGTTTTTTTCATTTTCTGTAAAACAATGGCAGATATCTCCTGTGGTGTATATAATTGTCCGTTAATATCAACTCTTGGAGTATTGTTATCACCTTTTACTACTTTGTATGGTACACGTCCGATCTCTTTTTGCACCTGATCATACGTCTCACCCATAAATGTTTTTATTGAGTAGACAGTGTTGCCGGGGTTTGTTATTGCCTGACGTTTAGCAGGATCCCCAACTTTTCTTTCACCATTATCCATAAAGGCTACTACAGAAGGTGTGGTGCGTTTACCTTCATTATTAGGAATTACAACGGGCTCATTCCCCTCCATTACAGAGACGCACGAGTTGGTTGTTCCCAAGTCAATTCCGATT
Organism: uncultured Proteiniphilum sp.; assembly: GCA_964648775.1. GTDB lineage: Bacteria > Bacteroidota > Bacteroidia > Bacteroidales > Dysgonomonadaceae > Proteiniphilum. Next base: position 3,711 of record CAZYNA010000043.1, read on the forward strand.
ATTTTTCCCATAGTCTGCTATCTATTTATATGTTATTTATTATTTCGTTATTAAAAGTTGTAATTATTAGTTGTTTTCAGCGATAATTATTTACTTTCATTATTTACTTCTCAAATGTTGTGCCAAAAAAACCAGGTCGCCAGGCTTACTGCCATAATGTCGCATTGATTATGCTCTGTGTTACTATTTTACATGTCATTTCCACAAAATGTAAAAAGATTTTTTTACCTTTGAGATTATAACATTTAATATGTTTTGAATATAAATAACAGATAATTAAATAAGCTATGAAACAATCGGATAAAGATTTATTGCTCGAAAAGGGTATCTCCTCAGAGCAAATTGAAATGCAACTTAATTACTTCAAAACGGGTTTCCCTTATTTATCTATTGTAGATGCAGCTGCAATTGGTAAAGGAATCATTAAAATTGATGAAGAATCAGAGAATATTTATCTCAATATATGGGATGATTACCTGAATAGTGGCAAAACTGTCACAAAGTTTGTTCCCGCTTCCGGAGCTGCCAGCAGAATGTTTAAAGATCTGTTCGCTTTTCTTGAAGCTGATTACAGTATACCAACTACAAAATTTGAGAAAGAATTCTTTGAGGGTTTAAATCGCTTTGCGTTCTCAGGCTCACTTGATGAGGCTTGCAGAAAGCTATACGGAAAAAACTCAGATAATCTTTGTGAGGAGGACGAATATAAAAAGGTGGTTGAAGCTCTTTTGTCCATAGAGGGGATGGAATACGGGGGTATGCCTAAAGGATTGCTGCTGTTTCACAGGTATCCCGAAGGCAACAGAACTCCCGTAGGTGAACATCTAACAGAAGGCTCACTTTATGCCAAAAATGCAGAAAATATTGTTAATATTCATTTTACTGTTTCTGAAGAGCATATTAGTATGTTTGAACTGCTCGTTGCAGCAAGAAAAGTAAACTATGAGAAAAAGCTAAATGCAAAATTTTCAGTTACTTATAGTATTCAAAAGCCCGCAACAGACACAATTGCGGTAGACATGAACAATGAGCCGTTCAGAGATAGTGATGGATCTCTTTTATTCAGACCCGGCGGTCATGGTGCGTTAATAGAAAATCTAAATGATATCGATTCCGATATTATTTTTATTAAGAATATAGATAATGTTGTGCCTGACAGACTCAAAGAGGGGGAGGCAAGATATAAAAAATTGTTGGCCGGAGTTTTAGTTTCCTTGCAAAAAAGAGCTCACGATTATCTCATAAAGATGGAGTCGGGAGATGTTACCCGTGAGGACCTTAATGAAATGCTTAGTTTCACAGAGAATGAGCTGTCAATTTATAACGCACAGAACTTAGAGTCTGATGACGAGTTAAAAGCATACCTTAAGAAAAAGCTGGACCGCCCTTTCCGTGTATGCGGAATGGTGAAAAATGTGGGTGAGCCTGGCGGAGGACCATTTATTGCTGTTAATGCTGATGGTACTGCTTCTCCTCAAATACTTGAGAGCTCTCAAATCGATAATAATAACCCAAAAGCAGTTGAAGCTTTTAAAAATGGCTCACATTTCAACCCTGTTGATGTAGTTTGCGGAGTAAAATGCTATCAAAACAATAAATTTAATCTCACTAAATTCGTTGATAAGAATACAGGCTTTATATCTAAGAAGTCGAAAGACGGTAAAGAATTAAAGGCTTTAGAGCTACCGGGGCTGTGGAATGGGGGTATGAGCGACTGGAATACGATTTTTGTAGAAGTGCCAATTTCAACATTTAATCCTGTAAAAACAGTAAATGATCTTTTACGACCGGAGCATCAATAATAGTTTTAAAAATCTGCTTACTGAGCGGTGTTTTAACTGTTTCGTCTGCTCTCTTTTTTTTATATTTAGTCTATCATCATGTAATCAGGTAAAACTGAGTGATGCAAGGGAGCAGTATGTAAACGGTGAATATCACATAGCAGCAGAATCATACAGAAGTCTCTACAGATCAAGTAGGGAGCAGCCGGTGTTACGTGGAATTATAGCTTTTGAAATGGCTGAAGCCAATCGGAAACTAAACCGAACATCAAGAGCTGTTTCGGCATACAGAAATGCAATTAAACACAATTATCCAGATACATTAATGCATCTCCACTATGCACAGATGCTTCATAAAGAAGGAAATTATATTGAAGCAATTGAGGCGTATGAAGACTATCTTAAGTTAGACCCCACAAGCACATTGGCAATTAATGGAATAAAAGGTGCTGAGCAGTCAATTTTGTGGCTCGAAAAACCATCTCTTTATAAAGTTGAAAACGCAGAATTATTTAATTCTTCAAGATCAGAGTTTAGTCCGATGCTAAACCATAGCGGTGATATACTTTACTTTACGTCTTCAAGAAATAGTTCAGCAGGCGATAATGAGAGTCCTGTTACCGGTGCAAAATACAATGATATATTTGTATCCAGTAAGAATGTAAATGGTGAATGGCAAATACCAGAGAGTTTGAGCTCAGAAATAAATAGTGAATTTGATGAAGGAACAGCTTCATTTACAATCGATGGACAATTTATGTTTTATACCTATAGTCATGTCGACTCAGACAAATCTACAAGACCTGAAATATATTTCTCCAGAAAAGTAAACGGTATATGGACATCTGGAAAACGGTTGGACATTGTGCCTGAGAATGATTATTCAACTTTTGCACATCCGGCAGTTTCTCCATCAGGTGATTACCTGTATTTTGTTTCTGATATGCCCGGTGGATATGGAGGTATGGATATCTGGAAAGCAGTTTTATCACCCACAATGGAGGTTATTTCATATGAAAACTGTGGAGCGGAAATTAATAGTCCAGGTAATGAAATGTTTCCATACATAAAAGACAATAAAACCATTTATTTTTCATCCGATGGTCATCCCGGAATGGGTGGCTTAGATTTGTTTGAATCCCGATTCTATGATGAGGCCGGACAGTGGAGAATCGAAAATATGGGCTATCCAATTAATTCCTCTTCAGATGACTTCGGTATTACTTTCTTTTATGGTAAAGATGAAGGTTTTTTTAGCTCAAATAGAGAGGATGTTCGTGGTTTCGATAATATTTACTATTTCAGGTATCACGAAGCTTCGTTGTTTGTTGAGGGGATTGTAGTCGATCAAAACGATGATTTCATTTACGGGGCTCTGGTTTCAGTTGTTGGTAGTGACGGAGTGCAGAGAACCCTCTCAACAAACCGAATGGGAGAATATGGTTTCGTGGCTGAAAGAGGTGTCGATTATTTATTTATGGCTAGTGCTGAGGGCTTCCTTAATAAAAAGCAATATCTTAAAATTGATGTTGCTGAAAGAGATACTTTATATTATGTAGATTTTGAAATGATACCTTATAATGAACCTGTGGTATTGGAACAGATATTTTACGATTTTGATAGTGACAGGATACGCCCGGAATCAACTGATCAGCTTGATGAACTTGTGGAACTGATGGATGAGTATCCTGAAATACAAATTGAGCTTTTGGCTCATACAGACAGAAATGGCTCTGTGGAGTATAATAAGAATCTTTCTGAGAGAAGGGCAAACTCAGTGCTTAAGTATCTTGTAAATAAGGGTATTAATGAAAAAAGGCTAACTAAAAAAGGTTATGGTATGGATGTCCCGAAAACGGTGAACAGAAGTTTATCCGAACAATATAGTTTTTTGAATGTAGGTGATGTGCTTACAAAAGAATTTATAGAAAACCTTACATTTGAGGAGCAGGAAATAGCAGATCAGATTAATCGCCGCACAGAGTTCAAAGTGCTTAAGCCATAAAATTTTCACTTCTACAAATCGTAATCACCTAAATAATATGTAATTTTGTTTTATGCTAAAATCATTATCTATAGAAAACTACGCACTAATTGATTCACTTCATATAGCGTTCAATTCAGGTTTCACGGTTATTACCGGAGAAACTGGTGCCGGCAAGTCAATAATATTAGGAGCATTGTCACTTATATTAGGTCAAAGAGCAGATTCAAAGCATATTAAACAAGATGAAAATAAATGTCTTATTGAGGGTGTTTTAGATATTACTGAATATAATTTAAAGCCTTTTTTTGATAAGCACGATTGGGTGTATGACGATGAGTGTATATTACGTCGTGAAATATGGTCAAATGGAAAATCAAGAGCATTTATAAATGATTCACCAGTCTATTTAAGTGATTTAAAAGTGCTTGGAGACAGACTGATTGATATTCACTCGCAGCACCAAAATCTTGCACTTAGTGATAACCTTTTTCAGTTAAGAGTTGTTGACATCCTGGCAGATACTGATAAGGAACTTCAAAATTATTCAAATGCATATTCAGAGTTCAGGTTGACGGAGAGAGAGTTGAATGAGCTTCGTTCACAGTCCCGAAAAAACAAGGAGGAGGAAGATTATTTAAGGTTTCAATACACTGCTATTGCTGATGCTAATCTGCAGAGTGATGAACAGGAATTACTTGAAAATGAATTAGAAACTTTATCACACTCAGAGGAAATTAAATCGGGCCTTTTTGAAGCTACATCCCTCCTTTCTGAGGAAGAGAAAAACGTAGAGTCGCTTTTACTCTCAGTTAAGGAGTCATTGCAAAAAATTGAAAATGTTTATCCAAAGGTAACAGAATTAAAAGAGAGGGTTGATTCTGCTTTAATTGATATGAAAGATGTAAGAGACGAAGCTTCAAGATATTTCGAGGAGATTGAGTTTGACCCCGACAGGCAACAGTTGCTTGAAGATAGGTTAAGTCTAATTTATGGACTTCAAAAAAAACATTCAGTTACAACTGTGTCAGAATTAATTGATTTGCGCAACGAAATGGAGGTTCAGCTTTCTAATATCGACTCACTGGATGAGCGTATTAATGAGATGGAGAAGCTTACTTTAGTTAAGAGTGAGTCAATGCTTGCTGCAGGTGAAAAACTGAGAGAAAAGAGAAAAAAGTCGGCACATATTATTGAGAAGGAGATGATCGGTCGACTGGCTTATCTAAAGATATTAAATGCACGGTTTAAGTGCGATTTCAAAGAGAAAAAGAGTCCGGATTCTTCTGGATTGGACGAGGTGTATTTTTTATTCTCTGCAAATAAAAATACAGACCTGCAACCGGTATCAGAAATTGCTTCCGGTGGAGAGATTTCAAGGCTTATGCTATGTATTAAAGCTATGATTGCAGGTGCAACGGCTTTACCTACTCTTATTTTCGATGAGATAGATACAGGGACTTCAGGTGATGTTGCCGACAGGGTAGGCGCTATAATGAAAGAGATGAGTCATAAAATGCAAATAATTAGCATAACTCACCTTCCGCAAATAGCCTCAAAGGGTGATACTCATTTGATGGTTTATAAAGAAGAAAAGGATGATGTTGTAACTACTAACATAAAGGTGCTAACAATACATGAGAGGGTTGAACAAATTGCAAGAATGCTAAGCGGATCTGAAATTACTTCCGAGGCAATGGATAATGCTCGTGTTATGTTAGGTTTATAAAATTATAATGAAGAAAAAAGAGCTTATTTTTGGTATTCGTGCAGTTATAGAAGCTGTTGAAGCAGGTAAGGATATAGATAAAGTGCTTGTTAAGCGTGAATTATCCGGAGAGCTGTTTAATGAATTGCAGCAGTTGCTTAGAAGGTATGAAATTCCGATGCAAAGAGTGCCGGTTGAACGAATCGACAGAATTACCGGAAAGAATCATCAGGGGGTTATTGCATTTGTAGCTTCTGTAACTTATCAGAAGTTGGAAAACATAATTCCACTTCTTTACGAAGAAGGAAAAAATCCATTCATTCTTGTACTGGACGGGTTGACAGATGTTCGCAACTTTGGGGCAATTGCCAGAACCTGCGAAGTTGCAGGTGTTGATGCAATAGTTATCCCTGCAAGAGGTAGCGTATCTGTAAATGCTGATGCTATGAAAACATCTGCCGGTGCATTGCATACAATACCCGTTTGTCGAGAGAATAATTTAAAAGAAGCTATTATCTTTCTTAAAAATAGTGGTATAAAGGTAGTTGCTGCAACAGAGAAAGCTGCAACAATGTATACAAAATGCGATATGAGTGTGCCGGTTGCTCTGATTATGGGCTCTGAAGATGTAGGTATTTCAGTTGAGAATATCAGAATTTGCGATGAGCTTGTAAAGCTTCCGCAATATGGTAATATACAATCATTAAACGTATCTGTGGCCGCAGGTGTTATTATTTATGAAGTTCTGCGTCAAAGAAATATATAAAAATAATAGTTTTCAATTCAAAAATACAGACAAAATGAAAAAATCTATTTCTACAAGTAAAGCTCCTGCAGCAATTGGTCCATATAGTCAGGCAATTGATGCTAACGGTATGGTCTTTCTTTCGGGTATGCTGCCCATTGACTGTACAACAGGGAATTTTGTCTCCGGTGGAATAAAAGAGCAAACAACCCAAATATTTATAAATATAAAAGCTGTACTTTCAGCCTCTGCTCTGAATATTGACAATGTAGTAAAGACTACTGTATATCTGAGTGATATGTCGTTGTTTGCCCAGATGAATGAGATTTACTCATCGCAATTCAATGAGCCGTTTCCTGCACGAACAACAATAGCTGCAAAAGCACTCCCCAAAGATGCGTTAGTAGAGATTGAGGTGATAGCAGTAAGATAAAATTAAGGGAATTTACTAAATTAATCTACCAGAGCAGGTAACTCCTCTTCTTCTTCAGGTGGATCCTTTTTTACAACAAAGGCACTTATTTCCCAAAGTGCATAAATAGGTATTGTCACAATAAATAGTGAGAATGGATCTCCCGAAGGTGTAATTAATGCTGCAGCAAGTAGTGATCCCACAATTGCATGGCGACGGTATTTTTTAAAAAATGATCGGTAGATTAATCCAAGGTTTGATAACAGCCAAAACACCAGAGGCAACTCAAACACCAGTCCCATAATAAGGATTAGAGTGTAGAAATTGCTCATATATGAGTCTAAGGAAATTGAATTTGTAATTGCATCACTCAACTCAAATGTTATCAAAAATCTGAATATCAAAGGGAATACAACAAAATAACCTACAAGGCATCCAATCAGAAACATTATTCCACCAAAACCAAAAGCTGTTTTAACCCCTTTTGCTTCATTGTCATAAAGTGCGGGTCTCACAAATTTCCATATTTCGTACAGTATAAATGGAATTGTGAAAAGTACTCCAAATGCGAAAGAAGATGAAATATAGGTCATAAACTGCGTAGTCATGTTGATATTTATTAAATCAACTTTAAATGACTCAGCAGAAAAGTCCGGAAGGAATGGTATCAGCTCACCTGCTTTTTCAAAAAAACGGTATGTTATAAAGTCTGAATCTCTTGGCGCAAGAATTACAGTATCAAAAATTCGTGGAATTATTATAAATCCTATGATGGATAGAACAAATACAGCGCCAATAATACGTATAATCGTCCATCGGAATTCTTCCAGATGATCCCAAAAGGACATTTCTTTCTCTGACATTTATACTTGTAGCTATATTGTTCACCCGTCTAAACAACCTGAAAATACAGGTTGAGACACGGAAAATTATTTGTTATTTGTATATGGTTAATTACTTACCGGTAGAACTGTTATGCTCTGTTGGATCTGCTTTGATATCTTCTTCAATGTCGTTAAGACCTTTTTTGAAGCTGTTGATACCCTTGCCCAGACCTTTCATGAATTCAGGGATTTTCTTTCCTCCGAACAGAATTAAAATTACAAGAACAATTATTGGTATCTCCCAACCATTTAAATTAATTAGTAGTGGATTCATTGGTTTCTATCTGTTTTTAATATTTATACTCTATGAACTATATACTCTTTCTATTACTATTTAAAGTTACAAATATATACTTTATTTATTAAAGTATCCAGATGTTTTATTTTAAAGTTTGAAAAAATAGGTTTAATAGAAGAGTTTATATGATCTTTAGGGTGCTTATTCTTTAATAATTAGATCCATATATATAGGAAGATGATCGCTGAAACCGCCGTTATATCTTGGACCAAGATTGCTCCTGAAGGGTTTTTTTCCGTAGTATCGGGTGTCATCCTCCAAAAGGAAGTCCTCGCTGTAAATATATGCTTTTAAATCTTTAACTTTTACTGAGTTATCTGTTTGCAGCAAATTGCAGTTAACAATAAACTGATCAAATATACCCCAAACTCCCTGATATTTATAAGTCCCAATTTTGGGATTTGAAGCTTCACTATAAAATAAATTAGTCAATTCAGAGCAATCTTCAATATCTTTAGCCTTTAGTATTTCGGACATACTTTTGTTGTATGGAAAATCGTTAAAGTCGCCCATGATAATAATATTTGGATTACTACGTATGTTTAACACGCTATCAACTATAGCTCTCAGATTTGCTGCCAGTTCAAATCTGGCAGGTTCAGTAGCTTTTTGTCCATCGCTCCTTGATGGGTAGTGAGTTACAAAAACATCAATTGTATCTTTATTGATAATTTTACCTACTGCATGAAGAATATTCCGCGTAGGTTTTTTTATTCTATTATTGGTAGTTATTTCATATTCTGTTTTTTGAATAAGGTTAAACTGATGTCTTTGATATAATAGTGCAACATTAATACCCCTATTGTCGGGAGAGTTGCTGACTATATACTCATACCCCTGTGCCTTGAGTGGAGACCTTTTAGTGAGATCATGCAAGACCGAATCGTTCTCTACCTCACACAACCCTACAAGGGCGGGCGACTTCATTTCGCCAACTGCAGTTATAACTTTTGTTATTTTTTTTAGTTTCTCACGGTATTTCCATGATGTCCACCTCATGAAGCCATCAGGCAGGAAATCCTCATCATCCTTTTCAGGATTGTCGTGAATGTCGAAAAGATTCTCTACATTGTAAAACATTACACGGAAGTCCGTTTGAGCCCGAACTCCCGTGAAAAGTATTATCAAAAAGAAGAATAACAGTACAGAGCGTTTCACTAACACTTCTAATCCTTACTCCTTTCTATTATTTTGATGTTCGTAAAATCTAAAAGTGCTTTAAGCCGGAGCATTCTCCAGAATCTTAATTAAGAAATCCCAGAATTTACCAACTGAAGATATTTTCATTTGCTCATCCGGAGAGTGTACATCAGTCATATCCGGGCCAATTGAAATCATATCAAGGTTAGGATATTTTTCAAGAAACAGGCCGCATTCCAGTCCCGCATGAATAGCTTTAACTTTTGCCTCCTTGTTGTATAAATCCTTGTATTGATCTTTAGCAAGAGCCAATATTTCTGAATCCGGATTAGGTTGCCATCCCGGATATCCCTCGTTTTGAACTATTTTAGCTTTCGCAAGCTTGAAAACTGAGGTTACCATATTTATGATATACTCTTTCTGAGATTCAACAGAGCTGCGCTGACTCGTTCCCACTTCAATCTGATGGTTAGGTAGCATTTTGACTGAAGCAAGATTTGTTGAAGTCTCCACCAGTCCCGGAATATCGTTGCTCATGCCAATAACACCATGGGGGCATGCGTGGAGTGCATAAATTAGTCGTTCTGCAGTTCCTTTATTTATAACTTTATGAGGGGCCGTAGCAGTTTCAAGTTCTATGTTCAGGTTAGGTTCTGTATGTTTAAGTTCATTTTGTACATCAGCCAGAAATCTGTTTAGTTTCACTCTGACATCTTCTTTGTGCTTCTCCTTAACCCCTAATAATGCAAAAGATTCACGAGGAATTGCATTGTGAAGATTACCACCCCCGATTTCCGAAATCCTTAATCCATATTTTTTGTCAGAAAGTAGATGTAAAAATCTTGTCAGAATTTTATTGGAATTACCAAATCCTTTTTCTATATCACTACCCGAGTGACCACCTCGAAGTCCCTTTACCATTACTTTAAACCAGAAGTAATTCTTTGGAGTATCTTTCTCTTTATAGTCGAAATATGCCTTTGTTCCTTTACCACCCGCACATCCTATGTAAATTTCCCCTTCTTCTTCTGTGTCAAGATTAATAAGAATACTCCCTGTAAGGAAATTATTGTCTAGCTGATTTGCACCGGTAAGTCCTGTTTCCTCATCTACAGTAAAAAGAGCTTCAATTTTTCCATGAGCTATATCGTCGGCTGCCAGAACCGCAAGCTGAGCAGCAACTCCAATACCGTTGTCAGCTCCAAGTGTAGTACCCCTTGCTTTTATCCAGTCGCCTTCTATAACTGTTTCTATCGGGTCAGTATCAAAATCATGTATTACATCTGAGTTTTTTTCACACACCATGTCAACATGAGATTGCAAAATAATAGTTTTAGCATTCTCTTTCCCGTGGGTTGCAGGTTTAGTGATTAAAATATTACCTGCTTTATCTTGTTTATATTCCAGACTATGTTTTTTTGCAAAGTCTATCAGGTAAGCCAGTATTTTTTCCTCTTTTTTCGATGGCCTGGGAATTTGTGTGATGTCATAAAAATATCCCCAGATAGCTGAAGGTTGTAAATCTTTTATTGTCATATGAGTTTAAGTTTAAGTAAAAATTAAAACTATAAAAATAGCTCAAAAAAACCTCCTGCGCAATAATTTAACTTCTTTAATAGTAAAAAAACGTGTATAATTGGTTAAATAAACTATCTTTGCGCCACTAAATAAGGAGTATTATGTTACAAACATTGATTATAGGTATTGTATGTGGAATAATAGCTATCCTGTTAATGGGAGTGCGAGTTTTCTTTACAAAAAAAGGTGAGTTTCCAAATACGCATATTGGTGCAAGTAAAGCAATGCAAGACAGAGGCATTAGCTGCGCAACTTCTCAGGATATAGAGCTTAATAAAAAAGAGAGTCCGGTAATAAAAATTTTGAAAAACTAAATTAATAAATCCTTTAATAATGAAGAATTACACTAATTATATAGTCAGTGGTGTATTGGCTATTGCAATAATTGTTCTTTTCGTACTATTCTTTTCTTCCAAATCATCATCAGGTGAGGCAAATAAAAAATCACAGAATTACTCATTAAATGATTCATCCATTACCCTGCCAATTGCCTATGTAAATGTGGATACACTTTTAATGAATTATAATTTTGCAAAGGACCTAAATGAATCTCTTTTAAGAAAAGAAGAAAGCACAAGAGCAACTTTGAATCAACGCCAGAATCAAATAAACTCAGCAGCTCAGGAATTTGAGAGAAAACTACGAAATAATGCATTTTTAAGTAATGAAAGGGCACAGCAGGAGCAAGAGAGAATCTTGAAAATGGATCAGGAATATCAGCAGTTGGCTGAACGCTTATCCCAAGATTTTATGCTGGAGCAGCAAAAGCTTAATCAACAAATGGAAGACTCAATAAAAGCAAGTTTAATTGAGTATAATAAAATTAAGAATTACGATATAATCTTCAGCAATATTTCAACAACCACTCTTTTGTATGCAAAAGATAAATATGATATTACTGACGACGTAGTTCAGTATCTTAACAGTAAATATGGCCCTGCTACATCTCCTTCAGAAGCAGAATAGTAAACCTTGTCTATTATGGGGTGAGGCATTGGAAATCATTTTTAAATAAGGAAAAAGATAGTTTTACGGATAAAATTTATCCCGAAGAAGCAAGGGCAGATATTATAGTTGTTATACCTTGCTTTAACGAGCCTGATATATTTACAACTCTAAATAGCATAAAGAATTGTTATAGAGTAGAATCACACATTCTGATAGCAGTAATCGTAAACTCAAGCGAAAGCTCTGCTATAGAAGCTAAACACCTCAACCGCAATACTCACGAGGAGTTAATGAAGTACTCTTCAGAATTTAATGACGATCGTTTAACTCTCACTTCAGTTTTATGTGAAGATTTACCAAAAAAACATGCAGGTGTTGGTCTTGCCAGAAGGATTGGTATGAACTTAGCAATTCAGCATTTTCTGGTACAAAATAAGAAAAATGGGGTAATTGTGTCATTGGATGCAGATTGTACTGTGTCAGAGAATTTTTTCACATCAATCTTAGAGTCGTATCAAAATAATGAAAATCTAATAGCTACAATCCATAACGTAATCCATAGGGTTGATGGAGGTGATGTTGAACTTGAATCTGCTGTGCGTCAGTACGAAACGTATATCAAATGTTATAGTAGGGGACTCGAAAATATTGGGTTCCCATATTATTACCCAACAATAGGATCAGCATTTTCTGTAACCGCCGATGCTTATGTGAAAGTTGGAGGTATGGGGCGCCAGCAGGGAGGGGAGGACTTTTATTTCCTGCAAAAAATATTTCAGCAAGGAGAGGTTGAGTTTATTGAAAATATTACTGTTTTTCCCTTGGCGCGCTTTTCTGATCGTGTGCCATTCGGAACGGGACCGGCTTTGCAAAGAATAAATGATGAGTCGGATTCTGTTTTAAAGGTTTATTCAATGCAATCTTTTAAAGAGCTGAAATGTCTGTTTGATATAAAACACCTATTTTATAAAAAGGATCAAAGGTGTGTAACTGATTTAATTAATGGTCTTCACCCTGCAGTTAAAGATTTTATTCGAGATTTTGGTGTTATTGATAAAATTAACGACTGTAACAGGAACAGTGCAACAATTGATACTTTTGAAAAACGATTTTTCCATCATTTTAATGCATTCCTTATAATCAAATATATGAATTATGTACATCCCAAATATTTCGAATTAGAGAATATTGTTACTTTAGCACACAGGCTGGGTGTATCTATTTGATAATTTGGGTTAAATTGCTATTTTTGCAGTCAAATTGTAAGTAATTACTTTCATTATTCTAAATTTGAGTTGAAATGACAATAGATATCGTCGAAATAATTAGTGCTTTTTTGGTTCTTTTCGCTATAATTGATGTAACCGGTTCAGTACCAATATTTCTGAATTTAAAAAGTCAGAAACGTTATATTCATCCCGAAAAAGCTGCACTTTACTCAACCGCAATACTAATTGGGTTTTTGTTTGTCGGTGAATGGATTTTAAAGTTATTTCAACTGGATGTATCCTCGTTTGCCATTGCCGGAGCCATTGTTTTGCTTATTATTTCTATAGAAATGATATTTGGGGTAGAAATATTTAAAAATGATGGTCCTGCATCAGAAAGTTCCTCAACTCTTTTTCCCGTAGTTTTCCCTCTGATTGCCGGACCCGGAAGCTTTACAACATTGCTGTCAATGAGAGCTGAATATTATACAATAAATATTATAATTGCGGTGCTTATTAATATGCTTATTGTATATCTTGTCCTAAGATATCTTGATCTCGTGAAAAAACTTCTTGGGGAAACCGGCTCATATATACTGCGTAAATTTTTTGGTGTGGTATTGATGGCTATTTCTGTAAAATTACTCACTTCCAACATGAGTGCATTAATTGCCTCAATAAATGGCGCTGGTTAGAAATCATTAAAAACTACTTGATTAACGGAAAATTATGTATATTTGTAAGCTGAAATTCATAAAGATAGTTTTACAGGTGTCAGATTATTTTTCACATATATAAATATTAAAAAACATGAGAATTGTTAGTGTTTTAGGACGTGAGGTCTTGGATTCAAGAGGAAACCCAACCGTAGAAGTAGATGTACTTACAGAATCAGGTGCATTTGGTCGCGCCGCTGTTCCTTCAGGTGCTTCAACCGGTGAGAACGAAGCGTTGGAATTACGTGATGGTGATAAAAGCCGTTATCTCGGAAAAGGTGTTTTAAAAGCTGTTTCTAATATAAACGAAATTATTGCTCCTGCATTAATTGGTTTAAACTCATTAGAGCAGACATCTATAGATGCAAAGCTTTTAGAGTTAGATGGAACAAAAACGAAGTCTAATCTTGGAGCAAATGCTCTGTTAGGTGTTTCTCTGGCTGTGGCTAAAGCTGCTGCTAACTATTTAGGCTTGCCTCTTTATCGTTACATTGGCGGAACAAATACATATGTATTGCCTGTTCCTATGATGAATATTATTAACGGTGGCTCGCATTCAGATGCTCCGATTGCTTTTCAGGAGTTTATGATTCGCCCTGTTGGTGCAAAGTCCTTTAAAGAAGGTCTGCGTATGGGAACTGAAGTTTTCCATGCTCTTAAAAAAGTACTTCATGATAAAGGGTTAAGTACAGCAGTTGGTGATGAAGGTGGTTTTGCACCTAATCTTGCCGGCGGGACAGAAGAAGCGCTTGAGTCAATTCTTACTGCAGTTAAGAATGCAGGATATGCGCCTGGAGAGGATGTGAAAATTGCTCTTGACTGTGCAGCTTCTGAATTCTATGTTGATGGTATTTACGATTACTCAAAATTTGAAGGTGAGAACGGTAAAAAACGTACTCGTGAAGAGCAGGTTGCTTATCTTGAGGAGCTTATCACTAAGTATCCTATCGATTCAATTGAGGATGGTATGCACGAGAATGATTGGGACGGATGGAAACAGCTTACTGACAAAATTGGTGACAGATGCCAGTTAGTAGGTGATGATCTGTTTGTAACTAACGTTGATTTCCTTGAGAGAGGTATTAAAGAGGGTTGCGCAAACTCAATCCTGATCAAAGTAAACCAGATTGGTACGCTAACAGAAACTCTTGATGCTATTGAAATGGCTCACAGAAATGGATACACTAGTGTTACTTCGCACCGTTCAGGTGAAACTGAAGATGCTACTATTGCTGATATCTCTGTTGCAACTAATGCAGGTCAGATCAAAACAGGGTCTCTAAGCCGTTCCGACCGTACAGCAAAATACAATCAATTACTTCGCATTGAAGAGGAATTGGGCGACAGAGCTGTTTATGGCTACAAGAAAATCAAATAAGTTTAAGGAAAAAACATACCTTAAATAATAATTTAGAACCACTCCGAATTTCGGGGTGGTTTTTTTGTTGCCTAATAAATATGAGCTATTTAACATCTTGAAATTAAAAATATTTAGAAATATTTCGCATATTTGCATTATAACTATAAATTAATGGCCTATGAATTACTTTTATCTTGTTCCTTTTGCTTCAATTGTAGCTCTGGTCTTTGCCTATTATTTCTTTAAAAGAATGATGAAGGAAAGTGAGGGCACATTAAAAATGAAAACAATCGCCGGTTTTATTCGTGAGGGTGCTATGTCGTACCTAAAGCAACAATATAAAGTGGTGATCATTGTATTTATTATTCTTGCTCTTATCTTTGGAGTAATGGCCTATTTCGGTCTACAGAATAATTGGGTCCCGTTTGCATTTCTAACAGGAGGCTTCTTTTCAGCATTAGCCGGATTTTTCGGAATGAAAACTGCTACTTATGCCTCGGCAAGAACGGCAAATGCGGTGCAACGCTCATTAAACAGCGGACTAAGGGTTGCATTTCGCTCTGGTGCAGTAATGGGGCTGGTTGTGGTGGGTCTTGCGTTACTGGATATTTCGGCCTGGTATTTAATTCTTGATTATTTCGTAGAGGATGCTGATGCAGGTCATAAACTTATAATGATAACAACCACAATGTTGACTTTTGGTATGGGTGCTTCAACACAGGCGCTTTTTGCTCGTGTTGGAGGGGGTATTTATACTAAAGCTGCTGATGTTGGAGCCGATCTGGTAGGAAAGGTTGAGGCGGGAATACCCGAGGATGACCCGCGTAATCCTGCTACTATTGCTGATAATGTTGGTGATAATGTTGGTGATGTTGCAGGTATGGGGGCCGACCTATACGAGTCGTATTGCGGTTCTATTTTATCAAGTGCGGCTCTCGGTGCTTCTGCATTTGTGTTAAATCCGGAGATGCAAACAAATGCGGTTTTTGCTCCAATGATTATTGCTGTATTAGGAGTTTTTCTTTCGATATTTGGTATTTTCCTGGTTAAAACAAAAGAGGATGCAACTCTGAAGAAACTGATGGATTCGCTAAACAGGGGAGTAAATATAAGTGCTGTTTTTATTGCTATCGGTACTTTTGTAATACTTTATCTTCTAAACTTTAATAATTGGGTAGGGTTGTCTTTCTCAGTTATAGCAGGATTGCTCGCCGGAATTATTATCGGACAGGGTACTGAGTATTTTACCTCTTCATCTCATAAACCAACAATCAGAGTTGCGGAAAGTGCTAAAACTGGTCCGGCTACAGTTATTATTTCGGGGATTGGTAATGGATTTGTTTCAACAACAATACCGGTTTTAACAATAGTGCTGGCAAT
>CAZYNA010000043.1:19952-21516 GCA_964648775.1 uncultured Proteiniphilum sp.
AATACTACTGCAGCCACAGGCAAAGGGTTTGCTATTGGTTCAGCAGCTTTAACCGGGTTGGCATTACTTGCATCATATGTTGAAGAGATTCGTGTAGCACTGTTAAGAGTTGGAGAGAATATTCTGGTTATGACAAACGGTGATCATGTTGAAGTGTCAAAAGCCAGCTTCGTTGATTTTATGAACTATTATCAGGTAACTCTTATGAACCCCAAAGTGTTGGCCGGTATATTTCTTGGCTCAATGATGGTGTTTCTGTTTTGTGGTCTCACCATGAATGCTGTAGGAAGAACGGCGCAGGATATGGTAGAAGAGGTTCGTAATCAGTTCCGTGAAATAAAAGGAATACTAACGGGCGAGGCTACACCGGATTATTCCAGATGTGTATCAATATCAACAAAAGGAGCACAGCGTGAAATGCTATTTCCGTCGCTGCTTGCTGTAATAGCGCCAATTATAACCGGCCTGCTTATGGGTGTATCAGGTGTGATGGGGCTTCTGGCAGGTGGACTAGGTTCCGGCTTCGTGATGGCGATATTTATGGCTAATGCCGGCGGAACATGGGATAATGCAAAGAAGTATATCGAAATGGGAAATTTTGGAGGTAAAGGAAGTGAGTCGCATAAAGCAACTGTTGTTGGCGATACTGTTGGCGATCCATTTAAAGATACATCCGGTCCTTCATTAAATATTTTGATAAAACTTATGAGTATGGTTGCAATTGTAATGGCTGGGTTAACAGTTGCATGGAGCCTACTGTAAATTGACGCTTTTTTAGTGAATATTATTAGTTTAAGTAGTTATGAACTACTCAATAATATGTATATTTGACACTTCAAATCAAAACTATAAATTGAATTTATAAATTTAAAATATTAATGAATATGAGCTTTCTAACGAACGACAAGTTAACAATTGTAGGTGCAGCCGGAATGATCGGTTCAAACATGGTACAAACAGCAGCAATGATGCGACTTACTCCAAATATCTGCCTTTATGATCCCTTTGCATTAGGTCTTGAAGGAGTTGTTGAAGAAATGCGTCACTGCGGTTTTGAAGGTGCAAACTTTACTTACTCAACTGATGTAAAAGAGGCTTTTACCGGAACAAAATATATGATCTCCTCTGGCGGCGCACCACGTAAAGATGGTATGACCCGTGAAGACCTGCTTAAAGGAAATGCAGAAATTGCAGCACAGCTTGGCAAAGATATCAAATCTTATTGCCCTGATCTGGAGCATCTGACTATCATTTTCAACCCTGCGGATATTACCGGTTTGGTTGCTTTGATTCATTCAGGGCTAAAGCCTTCTCAGGTAACAACTCTTGCAGCGTTAGATAGCACAAGATTGCAAAGTGAGCTTGCTAAGCACTTTGGTGTCGAGCAGAGCAAGGTTACAGGTGCACGCACATATGGCGGACATGGTGAGCAGATGGCAGTATTTGCCTCAACTGCTAAAGTTGATGGTAAACTTCTAACTGATCTGATTGGAACAGACGCACTCACAAATGAAGAATGGGCCGACCTTAAAGTTCGTGTAACCAAAGGTGGTGCAAATATTAT
>CAZYNA010000044.1:0-21460 GCA_964648775.1 uncultured Proteiniphilum sp.
AGTATCCTCTTCTGGGTATTTGTTATGGCGCCCAAATGATGGCAGTTGAATCGGGCGGGGAGGTGAAGAGAACGGGAACCGGTGAATATGGTCGTGCTCATTTATCAATTAAAGAGAGTAGTGATCCGCTTTTGGGTTCGCTACCGCAAAACAGCGAGGTGTGGATGTCGCACGGAGATACAATTGTTGATGCTGATGCGAGCTTTAAAGTGATTGCTTCAACAGAGGATGTCGATTGGGCTGCATATAGGATTGAAGGCGAAAAGACCTGGGGGGTGCAGTTCCATCCGGAGGTGTTTCATACAGAAAAAGGGGTTGAGATTCTGGATAGATTTCTTGATATATGTGGTATGAAAAGGGACTGGACTCCGGCTTCGTTTGTTGAGGCAACGGTGAAGGAGCTAAAGCAGGAGCTGGGCGATGATAAGGTGATACTGGCTCTTTCGGGGGGCGTCGACTCGTCGGTTACGGCTGTTTTACTTAACAAGGCAATAGGCAAAAATCTAACTTGCGTTTTTGTTGATCATGGCTTATTGCGCAAGAATGAGTTTGAAAACGTGCTCGACGATTATGAACATCTCGGTCTTAACGTGATTGGAGTGAATGCGAAAGATTATTTTTATGGTAATCTGGATGGGGTTACTGATCCTGAGCAGAAGCGCAAGATTATTGGTAAGGGTTTTATAGATGTGTTTGAGCAGGAGGCGAAAAAGCTTGAGGGTATTAAATGGCTTGCTCAGGGTACTATCTATCCTGATATAATTGAGTCTCTTTCAATTACCGGGGTTACGATAAAGAGCCACCATAATGTGGGTGGACTGCCCGAGAAAATGAACCTGAAGTTGTGTGAGCCTCTCAAGCTTCTGTTTAAGGATGAGGTGCGCAAAATTGGTATTGAGATGGGTATGGAGCCTAAACTGATTCACAGACACCCGTTCCCCGGTCCCGGACTGGGAATCCGTGTTCTTGGTGCAATAACACCTGAGAAGGTTAGAATTGTGCAGGAGGCTGATGATATTTATATATCTAATCTTCGTGCAGCAGGGTTGTATGATGAGGTGTGGCAGGCAGGTGCAATACTGTTACCTGTACAATCGGTTGGAGTTATGGGTGATGAGCGCACTTACGAGAATACAATTGCGCTGAGGGCGGTAACGTCAACGGATGCAATGACCGCCGACTGGTCGCGTTTGCCATACGACTTCCTCGCTAAGGTGTCTAATGAGATCATAAACAAGGTGAAGGGTGTTAACCGTGTTGTGTATGATATCTCCTCAAAACCTCCGGCAACTATTGAATGGGAGTAGTGCCGCTTTTTAGCTCCGGATACGCTATTCTGGAGTGATAGATTGTCATCAATTTATTAACAAAGACACTTTTTACAGTTTCTATATCACGGAATGTTATGGGGGCATACTTAAAGTAGCCCTCGCTTAACTGCCCATCAATGATTTTGTTAACCAACTCACGTAGTGTCTCTTCCGAATAGTGCTGCAGGCTTCGCGATGATGCTTCAACCGCATCGGCCATCATCATTATGGCTGTCTCTTTCGAGAAAGGGTTGGGACCGGGGTAGCGAAATGATGCTTCATTGGCTTCTTTGCCGGGGTTGGCATTTTTCCAGGATATATAAAAATATTTGGGCATGCTTGTGCCGTGGTGTGTTTCTATAAAATCGATAATTTGCTGCGGTATTTTATATTTCTGAGCAATCTTAACTCCATCCTTTACGTGGTTTATAATTATTCTTGCACTCTCCTCAAAGGGGAGTCCCTCGTGGGGATTCATATTGGGTCCCTGATTTTCTGTAAAAAATGCAGGGTTTACCATCTTGCCAATATCGTGATAAAGGGCTCCTGTTCTTATTAAGGATGCATTTGCGCCTAATGTGGTTGCAGCTGCCATTGCTAAGTTTGATACCTGAAGAGAATGCTGGAATGTGCCGGGTGCTTTTTCCGACAGTTCCTTAAGCAGAGGTTTGTTTATGTTTGACAGCTCTACCAGGGTTACACCCGATATAAATCCAAAACTTCTTTCAACAAGATAAATAAGGGTGTATGAAAAGAGTATGAAAATGAAGTTAATAAGGAAATAGATGAGCATCATCCAGTTAGCATTTGTAACATCTCCCTCCTGATACATAACCAAACCAAGGTATACTATTGTGTATGTGAATAGTATAAAGAAAGAGCTTCTGATAAGCTGCGAACGTTCCGACAGTTCCTTCAGCATAAATATTGATACCATGGTTGCGGATATCTGAATAAGCATAAACTCAAAGGGGTAGGGCACCATCAATGCGCACAGTATAATTGTTATGAGACTGGCGAAAAGTGCTGTTCTGGAATCGATAAATGTTCTTATCAGTATTGTGACTATTGCATAGGGTATTATGTAAACGCTGAATAGTTCGAAACGAATTGTTATTGCGGTGAGTGTTACAAAGATTACTATCATCAGCACCATGAATACTACGTGTTGACGGTTTCTGTATTCGGCGGGACGGAAATAGAGCAGGTACATATAGAAGGAGGCAAACATAAGGAGTATGAGCAGGAACTGGCCAATGAGTGTCCATGCTCCTTTGGTTGCGCCACCGCTGCGTTCGTCATATACTCGTTTTAAGGAGGAGAGAATGTTGTAGGTTCTGCTGTCTACTATCTCGCCCTGATCGATGATACGCTGCCCCAATTGAACCATGCCACGACTGATATCTACCTGTTGTATGAATTCTGCTTTGGCTTTCTCGGATGTGCTAACATCTCTGATTATATTTTCTTCAATATATTCATTTATATTGGCAGCTTTTAAGGCGTTGGGGTCTATAGACTCCGGTGCTTCATTGAGTATTTTTTCGTAGGCCGAACGGATGGTGTTGAATGTTTCTACATTTCTTGATTCTGCAAGATTGCCTTTTTTAAGACGTAAGGCACCGGTGCGCGATGATTGTATCAGGTCGTAATCCTCCGACTGCATAATTCCGTTTTCATAAAGCTGGTTCAGCATATTTCTGATATATAGCTTATACTCCGGGGAAAGATCTGAGAGCCGGGGGGTAAGATTTACATCGGCATCGAAGTTGGCAATAGCACTTATCTGTACATCATTATCAACAGTGAAATAGGGTTCGTAAAACTCCAGAATACTGTCTTGCTCAGCCTTTAACTGGTCGGCCGGCTTATATATAGGGAAGTCGAAAGGAGCTGTAAGCAGTCCGTATTGCCAAGGACGCCCCTCATTAAAAGTGTAATTAAAGCTTCCCTGACGGGGAAAAATGTATGTGACAAAGAGAACAGCAATAATAAAAACCAAAGGAACAAATACTCTTTTCCTTCTGATAATTCTTCTCTTTTTTGTTTTTGATTGTTTTGAGTTCATTTCCTTATGTGTATTACTACAGGTTTGATTCTCTGCTGATTAGCCTTTATAGGCTCTATCTTTTTGAAATTGGGTAAAATAAACTACTTTTGTGCAGTGAATTATTTAATGAAATTGATTGACAGTAAAATTTACCACTTTATTATGCAAAGTTAAAAATAAATTTGGTAGTTGATGTATAATGCAACTTCTTGTTGGTCTTTCATATATACATTTTTATTGATGGATAGGAATAAACAGAAAATTGATATTGATCTGATTTATCTTTGGGTGGATGGCAACGACCCGAAGTGGCTGGAAAAGAAACATAGGATTACAGGTAATTTCGACAATGAGTCTGAAATTAATAATAAAGGAAGGTATGCAAACAATGATGAGCTGAAATATTCGCTCAGATCTGTTGAGAAGTATATTCCCTGGATTAATAATATATACATAGTTACTGATAATCAACAGCCGGAATGGTTGAATGTTAATCATCCGAAGATTAAGGTTATAGACCATAAAGAGATTATGCCTGAGGAGGCGCTTCCAAGCTTCAACTCGAGTGTTATTGAATATTTTATATACAGAATTCACGGTTTAAATGAGCATTTTCTGTTTTCGAACGACGATATGTTCTTTAACAAAAAACTTCAGCCCGACTATTTCTTTGAAGAGGATGGGTTTCCGATAGTGAGGCTGAAGAGAAAACTGATGAAGAGGTATCACTATTCAATTAAGTTATTATTGTTGGGCCGACTGGGGCAGTATAAGTCTATGGTTGTGAGAGGGGCAAAACTGGTTGAAGAAAAGTTTGGCGTGTTTTACTCCGGAATACCTCATCATAATGTGGATGCTTATAATAAATCTGATTATAAATATGCGGTTGAAGTGTTGTTTGATGAGGAGGTTAGTAGGTCGCAGTACAGCCATATAAGAAAAGATGGTGATCTGCATCGGTCGGCTTTCTCATATTATGCACTTGCAACTGGAAAGGCGCACCTGAAATATGTAAGTAGAAAGGAATCGAGCCGTATTGACGTGAGAAAAAGTGATTATTTATCTTATCTGAATAAATATAATCCAGATTTGTTTTGCCTGAATGATGGTCAACGCGTTAAGGATGAGGATAGAGAAAAAATAAAGCCTTTCCTGGAAAAGGTGTTTCCCGAAAAGGCTTCATTTGAGTTGTAATCCTTATATTGAGAGTTTGTGACAGTAATCTATTTTTCGAATCCGGACTTCTCAGGCATTATTGATTCAAATGATTTCTCCAACTCCTGCATCACTCTCTCGTAGTTGCGTATATGTACATTATCGTTTATGCAGACAAGTGCGTAGCTTTGGTTGCGGATGGCATTTATTGCCTGTTGCGACCGAAGTACTAACGGAAACATCTTAGTATCATTGTAGGTATTGTAGGGCTCAAAATTGGAGCGGCAAATCTGCCAGGTTCTGAAGAGTTCCTGAGTGTAATCCTCGGGGCTCCTGAAGCGATTTTCTGAAGCTTTTGACAGTTTGTCTCCTGCATAGTCCCACACCTCTTCAAATGTTGATTTGAGATATGGCTGAGCATTGTGAGGGGTCATTAGGGTTACAAACTTGTTGTGCGATTTAAGTAGTTTGGTTAATCTTGATTTCTTACCATAACCCGGCCAAAACCACTTGTCGTGGTCGCGCTCAAATACCTCTTTCTTATCAAATCTCTCATTTATTATCCGTATATTGTTTTTAAGGCATTTCGACCATAATCCAAATCCCGTATTGTGCCTGAATGCGGCAATATCACATGGTAAACCGTTCTTGAAGAACCTTTCCTGAGTGATGTTATTGATGATAAAATTGTCGTCGTTGAAATAGACAAATCTATCTGATAACCCCGGTATTTTATGCAGATATATCTCGATTAACGAGGAGTTGAATACGGGTAAATATTTGTTAGGTATATAATCTGTATGATTAATTAAGGATAGCTTTGGATGATTTTCATTTAACCACTCAGGTTTCTGACCACATGTAACAAAATGAACCTTCCTTACCCATGGCGCAAATTGTTCTACGCCCCTGAACCAGTATTTAAGAAAGCCATAGTCGCGGAAACGAGCTTCCGAAACTTCATTCTTTGTGTTGTCGATTTTGCCGGAGTACTTTTTGAAATCAGCTCTCCACTTTGGGTCGTCCATATCAACCCAGGTTACTACAAAATCAATCTCCATATTATTGTGAGTTAAGTTATTCTCCATCTTTAGGTAATTTATTAATGGCATTTTTTAATCGGTTTATGGTCTCCTCTTTACCAATAACTTCGGTTATGTCGAACATATGCGGACCTTTGCTTTCGCCCACAACCGAAAGTCTGAATGCATTCATTATATTTCCCATGTGGAGCCCGTTATCGCTGATCCAGCCCTTAACGATGGTTTCCTGATTCTCTGATGAGAAATCTTCTATCCCTTTTATTAATTCTGCCAACTGTTGCATATTGCCGGGAGTATCTTGCTTCCAGCGCTTGCGGACACTCTTTTCTTCATATGAAGAGGGTGCTTCGAAGAAGAACGAGGTCTGCTCCCACAGCTCACTTACGAAGCTAACCCTGTCTTTGACTAAAGAAACAACCTTTGTTACTTTCTCTGGTGGTACCTCTATGCCTTTCTCCTTGAGGATTGGGGCAAATTTTTCTGCAAGTTCTTCGTTTGGCATGTTTAGTATATACTGGTGGTTATACCATTTAGCCTTTTCTGCATCAAACTTTGCACCGCTTTTGCTGCATCTCTCGAATGAGAACTCATTAATGAGCTCTTCTAATGTAAACAGCTCTTGTTCGGTGCCCGGGTTCCAGCCCAGAAGGGCAAGAAAATTTACTACTGCTTCTGGGAGATATCCCGATTCACGATATCCGGAAGAGATTTCTCCTGATACAGGATCTTTCCACTCTAATGGGAAAACGGGGAATCCCAGCCTGTCGCCATCTCTCTTGCTGAGTTTGCCTTTACCGTCGGGCTTCAGAATAAGAGGCAGGTGTGCAAATTGAGGCATGCTTTCTTCCCAACCCAGACTTCTGTACAACCACACATGGAGCGGGGCTGAAGGTAGCCATTCTTCTCCTCTGATGACGTGGGTTATTTGCATAAGATAATCGTCCACAACATTTGCGAGATGATAGGTGGGTAGCTGGTCGGACGATTTATATAGTACCTTGTCATCCAGTACCGATGAGTTTATGACTACTTCGCCACGAATCATGTCATTTACTGTGATATCTAGTCCCGGCTTTATTTTTATTCTTACTACATACTGATTGTTGCTGTTGATAAGATTTTGGGTCTCTTCGGCTGATAAAGTCAGAGAGTTGCGCATCATATCTCTTGTTGATGCGTCGTACTGGAAATTGGCAATTTCTGCTCTTTTAGAATCCAGCTCTTCGGGGGTGTCAAATGCAATGTATGCTGCACCGCTTTCAAGAAGCTGGTCAACATATTTCCTATAAATATCTTTTCGTTCAGATTGGCGGTAGGGACCGAATTCGCCACCTTTGGCAGGACTCTCATCAAAAGGCAGATTTAGCCAGTTGAATGCTTCTTGTATGTATTCTTCGGCACCGGGAACGAATCTTGTGGAATCGGTATCCTCTATACGGAGGATAAAGTCTCCTCCTTGTTGTTTTGTATATAAATAGTTGTATAATGCTGTTCTTACGCCTCCGATATGGAGTGGTCCGGTTGGACTTGGAGCAAAACGAACTCTTACTTTCTGTTTCATAATTTGTATCTCGTTGATTTTATGCAAAGATAGAGAAATCTGTTAATGTATTGAAATATAGTCGGGATTCATTGCCTAAATTGAAAAGCAGGTCGATTATACTTAAATTGGGTATAAACCCATGCTTTTCTTTAAATACCTGATAATACTCGGGTAAACTGTATGTGGGCTTTCTTTTAGGATGAAATGATTCTCTTAAATCAATTTCGTTGTTTACGGGTTCAAATATATATTCTGAACTATATATAATGGGTGTTTCAATGCCGGCTAGGCGAAAAATAAGAAGTCTGAGCTGCTCATTGAAATCGTGCAGGAATTCAAATTTATTTTCGTAGAATGGACGGAAATCATCTTCGTAATACTGAAAAAAAGGGGTTGAGTTGTATGCAGATATTATTGCATTCCAGTGTAAGTGACGCCAACTTCCATGATCTGAGATGCGTATATCTTTCATCCTGGTTTTAACTGTTGGCTTCTCTATGGGTATGGTTAGAGAGAGCATACCGTTAGCACCAGCTATGGTGCAACGGTTGCGGTACGATTGTTTATGATAGCTGTCGTGTATCTCTATTATGCCTTTGCTGCTATTAAATATTGAAGCATAATACTCTACAGGTGCTAAATAGAGTGATGATAATAAAATGGTATGTTCACCCTTTGTCATGCAGGAACATTGGCTTTGCGGAAAAGCCTGTTCCATCTGACCCTTCCATTAAACCAGCTGTTGTCTTTTTCAAGCGACAACCATACGAGCTTGGGCTGACCAACCACATGGTCTTCCGGAACGAAACCCCAGGAGCGTGAGTCGGCCGAATTGTGACGATTATCGCCCATCATAAAGTAGTAGTCGAATTTAAAAGTATATGAGTCGGCCGGCTGCCCGTTAATATATACTATTCCATCACTATAATTGAACTCGTTACCCTCATAATTTTTGATACATCTCTCGTAGGCAGCAACTTTGTACTCTACGTTGGTGTCGAATGTGATAGTTGATCCTTTGGCAGGTATCCACAACGGACCGTAATTGTCGCGCGTCCAGTTTGAGTCGAAGTCTAAAGGGAAATAGTAGCTTGTGCCCGGTAATTCCCTCTCTTTAATAACTTCCCATACAAAGGGTTTTGATTTCATTTCGTCAACCATAGCGGCTGTCATGGGGATGCTGAAGTAAATGCGACCGTTTACACCATTACGAGGTTTCAGGTCGAATAGCGAGAGACTAATACTGTCTACCCCCGTCAGGTCTTGCGAGCGAGTTATAGTCTGTCCGTAGCTGTCTACAGTGAAGTAGTCGGCTTTATTAATTCCCATCCCACTGAATACTTCGGGGGCAATCTGTGTACCGTCGGTATGTATCATATAATTATGCTGCGAGAACTGTGGGTTGGGAAGAAAATTATTGTCGATATAAACCGAGTCGTTTCTCAGCTCAATAGTCTCTCCGGGAAGTCCTATGCACCGCTTCACGTAGTTCTCACGTCGGTCGACGGGTCGATAAACAATTTCGCCATAAGTGCGCTTGTCGGCTCTGATACCCGTACTGCCATTAGAGTGATGCTTGGCGAGTGTATAGAAATCTATTCCCTGCTGGTTCAAAGCAACAGTGTCTCCCACAGGGAAATTAAATACTACTATATCGTTTCTTTGTACTTCACCAAATCCTTTCAATCTTTTATATTTCCATTGGG
The DNA here is from genome assembly GCA_964648775.1 of uncultured Proteiniphilum sp. Classification (GTDB taxonomy): domain Bacteria; phylum Bacteroidota; class Bacteroidia; order Bacteroidales; family Dysgonomonadaceae; genus Proteiniphilum. The sequence continues at coordinate 8,808 of CAZYNA010000044.1, forward strand.
GCTTTTCTATATACGACTTGCCACCTGTTACAGGCATGGTATGCTGGGCAAGTGGGAACGAAAGCGGAGTTATCGGGGCACGTGGGCCATAGCTGAGTTTGCTTACAGCAAGAAAATCTCCCACTAACAGCGATTTCTCAAGTGAGGATGTGGGTATCTGATAGTTCTGAAAGAAAAAGGTGTTTATGAAATAGACGGCTATCAGCGCAAATATAATTGCATCAACCCATTCCATAGTCTTTCTGAAAGTGCTGTTTTTTGATTTTTTCCAAAATCCCCAGGGAACAAACTTTGTTATATAGATATCAAAGAAGAGGATTATTGCAAGCAATACCCAGGGTGACCCCGACCAAAAGAAAAATAGCAATGTTAATACACTCCATACAATAAACCAGAGCCATTGCCTGCTTGATGCTTGTTTAAAACGTTCTTTAAATGTCATAGTTGTTTAGCATATTATTCATTCCCAGAAATCCTTTATTGTCTTTTGTATACTCGGCGGCGAGAACAGCACCAAGAGCAAAGCCCTTGCGGCTTTTTGCGTCGTGAGTGATGGTGATACTGTCTATCTCCGACTCATATATAACTTTATGTATGCCGGGGATTTCTCCTTCCCGGAAGTCCTTTATTTTAATTATATCATCTGCAGAATCGTTGTCCACTGAATTATCATCCAGTGCCCAGCTGCTTTTTCTGTCTATGTTTTCGAGTAACCCCTGTGCAAGGGTTATGGCTGTACCACTGGGAGCATCTAATTTGTATATGTGATGTGTCTCTTCGATACGAACATTGTAATCGGACAGGTTATTCATAATCTTTGCCAGATACTTATTTAGTGCAAAGAAGATATTTACGCCAAGGCTGAAGTTGGAAGAGTAGAAGAATGTTTTGCCATTATTGCTGCATTCATGCTTAATTTCATCGATATGCTCAAGCCAACCCGTTGTTCCTGAAACAACCGGAATGTTTGCTTCAAAAGATTTTCTGAAGTTGCTTAATGCGCTTTGTGGGGATGTGAATTCAATTGCAACATCGGCGCTTCTGAATTCAGGTGAAGAGAATTTTTCATCTTCATTTATATCAATAATGGAAACAATTTCATGTCCTCTTTGAAGGGCTACCTTCTCAATTTCATGCCCCATTTTTCCGTATCCTATAAGTGCTATTTTCATTGTTGTTACTATTCTATGTAGTGAACAAAAGTACAAAAAATGCTTGAGTTTCACCACATCTCATCAATTTCCTTTACTTATGCCTAAAGCCAGCCATTTTCTTTGTACCATGCTACTGTTTTTTCTACTCCCTCTTTTAAGTCTACTTTAGGTTCGAAACCGATATCCTTTCTTAGCGGGGATATGTCGCAGTTCCAGTTACGCTGTTTCATTATTTTATATTTGTCGCTGTTGAAAGTAGAGGCCTTTCCAAAGAGCGAAGCAATCATTTGGCTGATAAATGCTGCCGGTTTTACTATAAAAAGGGGTATTTTAATTCGCAGTACTCGCTTCTTTCCAATCGCTTCCTGCACAATCTTATTAAATTCTGTATCTTTATAGCAGGTACCATCGGATACTATATACTCTTTTCTTACTATGCCTTTTTCAATCAATTTAAATATTACATCAACCAAATCCTCGCTGTATATGAATGTAAGAAGTTGCTTTTTGAACCCTGCCCCAACATCCAGACCGCCTTTAACTGCTTTCATGAGGATGTGGTAGTCTTTGTCGCGGGGACCATAAACGCCGGTTGGCCTGATTATCAAATAAGGAAACTCAGACAGGCTTTTAAGGTAATTCTCAATTTTTAGCTTGCTGAGTCCGTATACAGTCTTAGGATTTGGATTGTGATCTGATTTCAGAGGTGTGTAATTAGCTTCGTCTCCTGTTCCTAATGCACTCAGGGAACTCATTAACACGAAAGAGTGGGGGATAGCATCAATCTCTGTAAGAGTGTCAACCAGGTTTCGGGTTTGCTCATAGTTTACCCTGAAGAAATCATCTTTCTTTAAAGCCTTGGTTAATCCCGCTATATGAATTATATAATCGAATTTACCATTCAGAGAAATAAACTCTCTTAACTGTTCTGCAAGCATTTCTTTGTTTCCGTAATTAAGATCTATAAACCTTATCCGCTCATCTTGCAGATATTGCTTACTGCTGCTTTTACGAATACCTGCCCATGTTTCGTATCCCAACTCAAGGGCTTTGTCTACTGCAGTACTTCCAATAAAACCGCTTGCTCCTGTTATCAGAACTTTTCTTTTTTGCATTCCTTTTAGATTAACTTTAACACAAAAATAGCATAACTTCGGGATTTGGAGTGAAAAATTTTATTACTTTGTCTAACTAAACAGCCCATTTGGTTGTTTAGTATCAATAATGAATAAAAGAATATGAGCAAGAAAAAAGATTTAACCACTTCCGTAACAGGTTTTCTTACAGAAAATAAAGAAAAACAATTCAACTATAAACAGATTGCCGCAGCGCTTAATGTGCAGGGCGAAGAGGGAAGAAAAGTGCTTGTTAAAGTACTTGACAGGCTTCGTGATGATGATATCTTACTTGAAACATCGCGCGGAAGGTATAGAATAAATACACGTGGATTAATGCTTGAAGGACGTTTTGAAAGAAGGAGTAACGGTAAAAACTTCTTTGTTCCTGATGATGATGGCAACGTTGTAAATATTCCCGAGAGAAATAGTATGCATGCCATGAATGGCGACAGAGTTAGAGTACAGCTGCTGGCCAAAAGAAAACGTGCAGATACTGAGGGTGTTGTAGTGGAGATACTGGAGCATACTCAAAGCAGGTTTGTTGGTATTATGGAGGTTCAGAAGCATTTTGCCTTCCTTGTAATGGATAGTAAATATTTAGCAAATGATATTTTTATTCCGAAAGAGGATCTGAACGGAGCAAAGAATGGGGATAAAGTTTTAGTAGAGATTGTTGAGTGGCCTGAGAAAGCTAAGAATCCAATAGGAAAAGTGATTGACATTCTTGGAAGGCCGGGCGATAATGATACTGAGATGCATGCTATTCTTGCGCAGTACGACTTGCCATATAAGTATCCTGAAAAGATTGAAAAATATGCCGAAACAATTTCTGATAAAATTGATGAAGAGGAGATTGCTAAGCGTGAGGATTTCAGGGATGTGTTTACTATAACTATCGACCCGAAGGATGCAAAGGATTTTGATGATGCTCTTTCGGTGCGACAGATTTCGCCAAACCGATGGGAGATAGGTGTGCATATTGCCGATGTAACCCATTATGTTAAGCCTGGTGATATTGTTGACAAGGAAGCGGAAACCCGTGCAACTTCAATTTATCTGGTCGACAGAACAATACCCATGCTTCCTGAGAGGTTGAGTAATATGCTTTGTTCGCTGCGCCCAAAAGAGGAGAAGCTCTGTTTTTCTGTAATCTTTGAGATGAATGAGCTTGCTGAGGTTAAGAAATACCGTATAGTAAAAACAGTAATTAAATCGGATAGCAGACTCACTTATGAGGATGCTCAAACTGTAATTGAGACGGGTAAAGGTGATTTTTCGAAAGAGATTCTTACTTTGAATGATTTCGCTAAACAGCTGCGCGAGAAAAGATTTGCAAACGGGGCAATTAACTTCGACAGGTATGAGGTGAAGTTTAATCTTGATGAGAAGGGTAAACCGCTTGGTGTTTACTTTGTGGAGGGAAAAGAGGCTAATCATCTAATTGAGGAGTTTATGCTGCTGGCAAACAAAACTGTTGCTGAGTCTATCGGAATGGTTGATAAAGGGAAAAAGGCTAAAACTTTTGTATACCGTATTCACGATGTTCCTGATCCTGAAAAGCTTGATACTTTTAATACATTTATTCTGCGATTCGGACATAAAATGAAAACATCGGGGTCGAAAGTGGAAGTAGCTAAGAGTCTTAATTCTATTTTAGATAAAATTCAGGGTCGACCGGAAGAGAATCTCGTTGAAACAATTGCTATACGCACAATGTCGAAGGCGATTTATTCAACTAAGAATATTGGTCACTATGGTTTGGCTTTCGATTATTATTCTCACTTTACTTCTCCAATCAGAAGATATCCTGATATGATGGCTCACCGCTTGCTGGAGAGGTATTTAAATGGTGGTAAGAATGTAGAGCAGGGACCGGTTGAGGATGACTGCAAACATTGTTCGGATATGGAGCAGATTGCATCAAATGCTGAGCGGGATTCAATTAAATATAAGCAGGTTGAGTTTATGTCTGATAAGCTTGGAAAAGTTTATGATGGTGTAATTTCGGGTGTAACAGAGTGGGGTATTTATATAGAAATTAATGAGAATAAGTGCGAGGGAATGATCCCAATTAGAGAACTTGATGATGATTTCTATGAATTAGATGAGAAAAACTACAGATTAGTTGGTCGACGCACCAATAGAGAGTACCGTCTGGGGCAGCCCGTTACAATACAAGTTGCCAAAGCTAACCTTGAGAGACGACAGCTTGATTTTAGCTTTGCTGATTAAAAAAGCTTTTTGAAGAATATAGTTTTGCTGAATGCGTGTTGGAAAAAGACAGGGCCATTGAACTCTGTCTTTTCCCATTTATCAGTGTTATTAAGCTCGGGGAACGGTGACAGATAGTAATTCCTCTCAGCATTATCTACAACAAGATAGCCATCTTTCTTAATATGAGGGATGGCTTGTTTTATGCATGAGCTGCGGGCACGTCCATCAACAACAACTATATCAAAATAGCAATTGTTAAACCGGTTGATATGTTTCACATACTTTTCAAACGAAAGCCCCTTTGAGTTTTTATCTCTTGAAATATAATCATCAGGGTTATCCTGATTGAGGGAGCTGAAATCTGCAACAGGCTCTCCTTCAATTATATTTAGAGAGACATTTGTGATTTCGTTTTTCAATATTTCATCTTTTAGATAACCACCCCATTCTTTGTCGTGCTCAACCGTAACAACCTCCTCTGCTCTTGAGGCAAAGAACAGTGTTGACCCCCCTGAGCCCCATTCAAAGACTTTCATGTTCTTTGTAGCTGTGAGAATTCTCAGAAAGTCAATTGCGTCGTAAGTCATCCATGGCAGTGCAAGGATTAAAGTGTTTTTGCCCGATTTCATATCCTTATACCATCTTCCGAAATATTTGATATGAGATATGCTTTTGTTATTTATTGCAAACTCAATTGCAAACTTTATATATAGAAGAAAATTTCTCATTGTTTGTCTGTGTTATTCTTTTTCTTATTAAACCACATATCAATTTCTTTTGTCATTTCCAGTTTAAGTATCCTGCAAACAGTTAAATAGATTGCTCCAATTAGAGTGATATTAAGTGTAATGTATAATAAGTTTCCGGTTATATTTTTCGTAATAAGATAAGATAAAGCGGAGCCGGCTATGGCAATTAAAAGGTATGGCAGAATATCTTTTAGAAACCGTACTAAACTGTAGTCTATTAGCTTTTTTGATAATATTACTGAAATTAAAAGTGTTAGTGCAATATAAATTACCCAGCTTCCTGCTAATGCCATTAATCCTTTGGGTAATAATAAAATAATTAAAAGAATTAATAGTAACGCCTTAAGTATCTCAAGCCCCATAAAATATGAGGACTTTTCTCGTGCGATAAAAAGCTCGTTAAATATAAAAATAAATGGTGATAGCATTCCTGCTAAAGTAAGTGCCTGAAAATAGGGTACTGCTGCAAGCCATTTCTCTTTAAAGAACAGGAAGAACAGGGGTTCTGCAATTATAATCATCATTAATCCAACAGGGAATGATACAAAGGCAATCGACTTCATCATTTTACTCACAACCCTCTTCAGTCGCTCACTGTCTTTGTTTATTTCCGATAGTATCAGCATTGCAACAGATCGAAATGTGTTGGACATTGTAAGGAACGGGATATCCTGATATTTCTTACCCCGATCAAAGTAGGCTACCTGATTCATCGGGTAAAACATAGCTATCAAACTTGGGTAAATGTTATTGGCTATGGTTGATATGGTATTGGTGAGCAATAGTTTGCTGCTAAAAGAGAAAAATGACGCCAGACTTTCTTTGTTGAACCCTTTGGTTGGTCGCCATTCTGAATAAAACCATAGGAATATTGTGCGGAAAAACGCATACAGTAATATTTGTGCAACAAGTGCCCAAACTCCGTAACCATAGATAGCCATAACAACTGCAATAATATCAGCAATAAGCAGAGCTGTGATGTTTATTTTGGAAAGTCCTCTGAAATCGGCTTTTTTTGTTAAAATAGTCTGATGGATCAATCCAAATGCATTTAAAATGATTGAGATGAAAACCACTCTTGAAATGACAGCTATTTCAGGTGTATGGAAGAGTTCACCTAAATATGGAGCCGCAATAAAAAGGATTATGTAGAGCACGGCTCCAAGTAAGATGTTAAATTTAAAAACAGTTGAGTAGTCGGAGGCAGTTAAATTTTGCCTGTTAAGCAATGCCCTTCCAAAACCGCTGTCAATAAGTATTGACGAAAAGGCAATAAAAATTGCAAGAGAGCCAATCTTGCCATAATCTTCGGCAGCAATTATATTCATAAGAATGAGCATACTCACAAAATTGAGTAGCTGCTGACCGAATTTATCGACAAAACTCCAGAACAGAGATATGGTTGTTTTATGTTTTAAAGAAGTTTCCCCCATGGAAGATTCCTTGTTGCCTTTTTATATCTGCAAAAATAGGTATTTTTTTTCACAACTATATAGAGTTGCTCATTACTTGTAAATCACACTTTTTTTGTACTTTTGATTAAAGTTGAACTTGAAAAGAGTGTTAAAGGTAGGGTTGTAACCTCATTGCACTTTGTGCAGTGGATGATAAAAATAATGATTAATGACTTTCTCCGAAGAGATTAAACAGGAAGCTTTACGGTTGGGATTTGATGCTTGTGGTATTTGCCGTGCTACAGACAGTGGTGAGGAGGAACGTTATATGAAGTGGCTTGCCGACAACTGTCAGGCTACAATGAGCTATATGGAGAGGAATATCGATAAAAGAGTTGACCCGCGTAAGCTTGTTGATGGTGCTAAATCAATCATTTCTGTTGCACTTAATTATTATCCTCATCAAAAACAGGCAACTCATGCCCCTCAATTTGCTTATTATGCTTATGGTAAAGATTATCATTATGTTGTGAAAGACAAACTAAAGCAGTTGTATGATTTTATTCAGTCCCGTTACCCTGAAATGACCGGGAGATACTTTTCAGATTCTGCACCGGTGTTGGAACGGTTTTGGGCTGCTCAGGCAGGTATTGGCTTTGTTGGGAAAAACTCTTTGCTCATAATTCCGGGTAAAGGCTCTTTTTTCTTTCTTGGAGAACTGATAGTTGATATTGAACTGGATTACGATTCGCCGGTTTCTGAGAATTGCGGCAGTTGCACACGATGCATAGATGCTTGTCCCACCGGCGCAATTGATCAGCCATACAGGGTAGATGCCAATAAGTGCATATCATATCAAACAATAGAAAACAGGTGGGAGATTTCGTCTTTTGTTGCGCCAAGGTTAAAGAATTATGTCTTTGGATGTGATATTTGTCAGAAAGTGTGTCCGTGGAACAGAGCTTCCACCCCGCATAGTACACCGGAGTTTATGCCGTCGGATGAATTTATGGCAATCGACTTAAAATCGCTTCTTGAAATGGATGAGGGGCAGTATCGTGAAATATTCCGTGGCTCAGCAGTAAAGCGAACAAAATTTTCAGGCTTAAAACGCAATGTTATGGCTATTTCCAAAATTCGCAATAAATAGCTACTTTTGTAACTATACCCAAGTACAATGGAAGATAATTTCGATATTCATATAAACAGAGATTTTCAAGACACTGAGCGTGAGTTTGAAAACACATTACGTCCTCTCACTTTTGGCGGATTTAAAGGGCAAAACAAGATTGTAGAGAATCTTAAAATATTTGTTACTGCTGCAAGAATGAGGGGGGAGTCACTTGACCATGTGTTGCTGCACGGACCGCCCGGATTAGGAAAAACAACGCTTGCCAATATTATTGCAAATGAACTGGGTGTGGGATTTAAAGTTACTTCCGGTCCGGTACTGGATAAGCCGGGTGATCTTGCCGGTATTCTTACATCGCTTGAAGAGAATGATGTGCTTTTTATTGATGAAATTCATCGTCTTTCGCCTATTGTTGAGGAGTATTTGTATAGTGCAATGGAGGACTACAGGATTGATATCCTCATTGATAAAGGTCCGAGTGCACGCTCAATCCAGATTGATTTGAGTCCCTTTACACTGGTTGGAGCAACTACCAGAAGCGGACTCCTCACCAGTCCTTTGCGTGCCAGATTTGGCATTAATATGCACCTCGAATATTATGATATTGACACTCTAACAGGTATTGTTTTACGCTCTTCTGATATTTTGAGTATTAAATGCGATATTAATGCAGCCGAAGAGATTGCATCAAGAAGCAGGGGAACACCCCGTGTTGCCAACGCTTTATTGCGACGAGTGCGTGATTTTGCTCAGGTAAAAGGCAACGGATCCATCGATAAGTCAATATCCACATATGCACTGGAAGCATTGAATATTGATAAGCACGGACTTGATGAAATAGACAATAAGATATTGCTGACTATCATTGATAAGTTTAATGGCGGTCCCGTTGGTATTTCAACAATTGCAACTGCAGTTGGTGATGACCCCGGTACTATCGAAGAAGTCTATGAACCATTCCTTATTAAAGAGGGATTTATTAAACGTACTCCCCGTGGCAGAGAAGTAACCGATCATGCCTATAAGCATTTAGGACGTAATAAGATTGAAGACCAGCAGCAATCACTGTTCTAAAGTTACCGGTCAGATTAATACCGGTTAATCTAAAAATTACTGAATATCAGCTCAAGCTGCAAATTCCCCTCCCGTTTATCGAGCATTGTTGCTGTAGGCCACATCTGATTGTGTATTGCAGTTAGAATTTCCTGCGCTGAAGAGTAATAGCTCTGTTGATACGTAGTATAGGTTGCGTCAACCGGAATTAAATAATATACCAAATCATAAGGTTCATCTCCATGCTGCTCATTATAATAGTTAATCATCGTGGAGATGTTATTAAATTTATAAGAGTATGTTGAAGAGTCGAATTGGTCAGAAATATAGCTTGTTACATAGTCGGGTAGCCTGTTATTTTCAAAGAAACCATCAAGAGAGTCCTTGTTTATAAGCAACAGGTAGTTTGGCGGATTAAGCTTTACCATTTCATTTTCATTCGCCTCCGGTAAAGCATAAACGGTGAAGTTTACAAGATTCAGTGCCTGCTCTTTAAGCCTTTCATGCATATCTGAAATGGGGAATGTAATCTCTGTGTTCACACCTGCAGGGCTTTTAATAAACGTATGCGTTGAGTTATCCTCAAGCAGGTTGTCGTTCTTATTTGCTATATGATTTATCTGTCTTACCTCAGGGGTAATATTTAGCCTGAATGCATCAGTTCTGATAGTGTCCTGACCATCAGATGAACCTTTTTTATCAAGGTAATGATAGTGTACGTAAAGCGATGTTAAATCGACACTTATAATCGTACTGTTTCCAAAGGTTGTTGTGAAATAAAGTCCCGGAAAGTATGATCTGAATCTGTCAGTATTAGCCATCTCCCCATGTCCCGGCTTATTATATTCATCTAAAAACTTTTGACCTAACTCTGTGGGAAGATCAACATGTATTTCGTATAACTTATATGTGACTGTTGAATAGTCGCTTGCAGTAGTTGTAATTGTTGTATAGGTTGAGTTTCTTCCTGTGAAAGACTCTACTCCTAACGGAGCCGTCATATCTGCAAAAGATCTGGGGTCTACGTTTGTAAAGTCGTCAGTCCCTTTCAGTGATTTGGTAACCTCATAAACAGAGAGCTCCATTGGAGCTAGAGAGTCGCCCAAAATAGTTCTGTAAGTAACAACAGCCTCAACTGAGTCGATTATTGCACCTTCCTTAAAACCTGTTTCATTAGGAAGATAAAATTCTCCAATATATTCTGATTTTATTGTTCCGAAAACCGGGTCTATATATTCACCCAGAACAGGGTAGTTGGTTTTGGAGTACATTGAATCTACCTGAACAGTACGTGCCTGCAGCTGAAGAGTATCAACGCCCACCGATAATCTGTCTTTGCCGGGTTGAATAGTGAAGCCAACCTGATCAAGCTGGTCATTACATGAAACGATTAGAATAGTTACAAAGGATATAATAAGAGCCTTGTATAAAGATTTGAGCCTCATTCTTTTTCAAATGTTTGATTTCAATCCCGCAAATATACAAAAAAATAAATGTGAAAAGCTGACTGAAAAATGCTTTCTTTATTTTTTTATAGTTATTTGTATATAGGCGAATTAAAAGAGCCGGTAAAGTTAAGATTTATTGCTGAAATCAGCTATCTATTTTCTTGTAGAATGCTTCAATAGCATCAACACTCTTATCGAAATCTGATTCGAAAGGGAGGAAGTCGACTTTTTTGTCATCAACATACTTCAGTATATCGGGATTAACATTCTCCTCACCCTGAATGATACCATCAGAATAGTCGACAGCCAGTTTCATGAGATTCTGATAATCCATTTCACCTCTACTTTTCACATCCTTAATTTCAGAATCACCAATTCCCTCAAATCTGAGTTTTTCGGCTATTTTCTGTTCAAATGGTTTTTTGAAATCCTCATCATATAGCGAGAATATCACTTTTGCATTGCTAAAACATGGGTCATCAGCATATCCTTTTTTAACATATAAAGGAGCTAAGGCTGAAAACCATCCGTGACAGTGTATGATATCTGGTACCCAGCGCAGTTTCTTAATGGTTTCCATAACGCCGCGCACAAAGAAAATACTGCGCTCATCGTTATCATTATACTCCTCACCGTTTTTGTCAACAAGAGTCTCTCTCTTTTGGAAAAAGTCTTCGTTGTCAATAAAATATACCTGCATACGAGCAGCCTGAATAGATGCGACCTTTATTATCAGCGAATTATCAGAATCATCAATGATAAGATTCATACCTGATAATCTGATTACTTCGTGAAGCTGATTACGGCGTTCGTTAATATTCCCGTATTTTGGCATGAAGGCGCGGATTTCCATCCCTTTCTCCTGAATTGCCTGGGGTAAATAACGTGACGTGTTTGAAATTTGTGTTTCTTCTACAAAAGGAAATATTTCCTGCGAAATGTATAAAATTTTTTTCTGAGACATGAAGCTAATTATCTAAATTTGAGTACAAAGATAATAAAAAAAATCCACATAAATACAAAATAAAACCGATTGAATCTTTCAACATGCTGATATATAAAGCGCTAAGGTGATATGAGAGTCCTTTTTATAGTGAAATAATACTAATTGACTTCAGTATGTGGCAAATATTTAGTTGCTTTGCAGATTAAAATAAGAAAATGGAAATTTTACGAACTGTTTCAGGTTTAAAGAAAGCTTTGCAGCCATTTCGCGACGAGGGTAAGATGCATGGTTTTGTACCCACCATGGGTGCATTGCACGAAGGGCATGCCGAGTTAATTAGAAGATGCGTTGAAGAGAATGATATTTGCACTGTTTCTCTATTTGTTAATCCCACACAGTTTAATAATAAAGAGGATCTAAAGCTTTACCCCAGAACTCCTGAAAAAGATTTTGAGCTTCTTGAGAAGTTGGGTGTTGATTTTGTTTTTTCTCCATCAGTAGAAGAGATGTACCCTGAACCGGATAATAGAGTTTTCAACTTTGGGCGTCTCGATAAAGTAATGGAAGGGGCCTTTCGTGAAGGTCATTTTAATGGGGTGGCTCAGGTGGTTAGTAAATTGTTTGATTATGTTGAACCCGAAAGAGCATACTTTGGCGAAAAAGATTATCAGCAACTGGCAATTGTAAAGGATATGGTGAAACAGCTTCAAATGAACGTGGAGGTTGTACCTGTTGCAACGGTGAGAGAGCAAAACGGACTCGCCATGAGCAGTCGCAATCAGCGTTTAACTGAAACTCAAAGGAGAAGCGCAGCCAAAATATATGAATATCTGAAAGAGAGCAAGTCGCTTTCAGTCACAAAATCTCCTTCCGAAGTTGTTGATTTTGTGAAAGAGAAGATAAACAATGTAGAAGAATTAAATGTTGAATATTTTGATATTGTTGATGGTGATTCTCTGGAATCTATATCTTCATGGCATATAAGTAAGTCCATAGTGGGATGTATTGCTGTTTTCTGCGGTGATGTGAGGCTTATTGACAATATCAGGTATAAATAAAATCATATGTTGGTAGAAATATTAAAATCAAAAATACACAGGGCTACGGTTACCGACGCCAATCTGAACTATGTAGGTAGTATTACAATTGATGAGAATCTTATTGATGAAGCAGGTATGTTTATTCATGAAAAGGTTGCAGTTGTGAATAATAATAATGGAGAGCGATTCGAAACCTACGTAATAAGTGGCGAACGCGGCTCAGGTATAATCTGCCTTAATGGTGCTGCTGCAAGAAAAGTGCAGAAGGGCGATGTCATAATCATTATGAGTTATGCTCAAATGTCTCCCGAAGAGGCAAAGGTGTTTGATCCTACTGTTATTAACCTTGAGGATAAAACCAATAGAATAATAAGATAGAGGGTATTTTACTGCCTTATATTTAAC
>CAZYNA010000045.1:0-21272 GCA_964648775.1 uncultured Proteiniphilum sp.
CCCCCGCTTCCGCAAAAAGATACAGCCGAAAGGCGATAAAAACCAGACAAGACCTGCAAGTTCAACCGCTTGCAGGTTTTTTTATGCTCTTTTGTCAGGTCCTGAAGTCAAGGAATAGGCATAAAAAGGTAGACTTTGCGCTCCAAATTAACCCCTTTCCGCAGAATTAAAGAGGGAGTACTTGGAATTAGTGAAGATATTGACCCGAAATATTGGTATGTTCAGGCAGGACAGGGAATTGACTGGACTGATGAGATCGTAGAGAAAAACACGCTGATTAACTGCCTTTTAGTTGAATTTATTATTTATCCATATATTGACTTGTATTATATCATGGAACAGTTAACTATACTCAGGGCATAGGTTGTGCAATATTTATTGAAACATACCGATAATTTGAGAATAAAAAGAGAATTTCTTTATATGGCAGAGAAGACCAGGCATTAATGGTTTGATTCTCTTAGTTTAAATAGTATAGAGTTAATGAAATCGAAATGCCAGCTCGTTGAGAACGGCGCATATATCTCAAAGTATAGAATAACAGTGCCTCAAGAATTGTATGATTATGAATGAGCTATATCGAAAGTAAATGGCTTTACTGATAAGAATAATGCCTTCAGTGTTCAGAATCCCAGGTTTTTGTGTATTGTGCATGGTTTTAACATCGCCAAGCGGTAGTTACAGGTAGAGACGATCCTGAATCTGCAGGAAGTAAGGATGATTCATTCTATGTAACACAGCTGAGTATAGCTCAACTCTGCGTACTTACTGAATAAATATAAATATTTGTGATAATAAAATGTGGTATTAAAACAATTTTATATATTTGCAATTCGCGATTTGCGAATCGCGAATTGCAAATTGAAAATCATAAAAAATAAAGTATGAATAATCACAATGGAATGCGACCTCAAGATATTGTTATCTTGCTTAAGATAATTACATTCAATGAAAATGATTGGTATATGAAAGATATTGCCAATGACCTGTTTATTAGTTCCAGTGAAGTTTCACAGTCTTTAAAAAGGAGTGTGATGGCAGGTTTAATTTCTAGCAACAAAAGGAGGGTTATGAAGTTTTCTCTATATGATTTTTTAGTATATGGAATAAAATACGTATATCCTGTAAAGCCAGGCTCAATGGTAAGAGGTGTGAAGACTTCGCATAGTGCACCACCGCTTTCAGAAGTCATTGATAGCAATGAGATATACGTATGGTCATATGTTGAAGGAGATGCCAGAGGATTTGCTATTGAACCTCTTCATCCGAATGTTCCGATTGCCTGTTTAAAAGATGAAAAACTATATGAACTGTTGGCTTTGGTGGATGCAATAAGAATTGGTAACAAACGTGAGTTTCAACTTGCCACAAGTATATTGAAACAAAGGTTAGAAGTATGAAAAACACACTGATTAATAAAGCTGTAATAAAAAAAGTTGCAATTACACTGGGTGAATTAAATGAAAAAGTTGTTTACGTTGGAGGGGCTACTGTAAGTCTCTATATAAATGATCCTGCGGCAGATGATACAAGACCAACTAAGGATATTGACATAACAGTAAAAGTAGCATCGGCTATAGAGTTAGAAAATATAAGAGAACATCTTAATAAGAAAGGATTCAAGCAATCTTCTGATTTAGATGTGATTTGCAGATTTAAATATGATGATTTACTGTTGGATGTAATGGCAACTAAACCTGTTTCTTGGGCACCTGCAAACCGCTGGTTTGAAAAAGGATTTGAAAATTTGTGGAAGGTTTATATTGATGGCTTGACAATTCAAATTATGTCATTGCCCTTCTTTCTGGCCAGCAAATTCTCAGCATACGAAGACAGAGGTGGTGATCCAAGAACCAGCCATGATTTTGAGGATATTACATATATCTTAGATAATCGCACTGATTGGGATGAGGTATTATTGGCAGAAAAAGATGAAGAGGTTAAATCGTTTTTAAAGAATAGATTACATCAGATTAAAAATTCTGAGATATTACAAGAATCTATAATTGGCAATCTATATTACGATACTTCAGAAGAGAGATTTTTGCGTATTTTGCAGAAAATAGAACACGTACTGGTTGATTAAAGATAACTTTCTCACCCCCTCTTCACCACCTATATCAACTTAATCATCGTTCTGAAAGAAATATCAGGGTTGCCCACCTGATTTACGGTTGCTGTAAAGTAAGTATCTTCTTTCGGGCAATAGTAGGCTAATGCGCCGGAAAGACCTCAGTGTCCGATGAATTAGGGAGTTGTGCTTCCCGGATTGAAAAACCAGGGGAGTTTAAACAGGTGAATTCCTATACCTGACTGCATTGTGAAGAAAATTTTGTTCCATTGCTGCAATTCGTTTATGTATTCTTCAGGAAATAACTTCCCCATAAAAAAAGCTTCAATAAAGACAAGCATACCTGCTGAGGTGGGAACGATCCCACCGTCCGGTCCAAATTAGCCCATCGCTTTATTTATGGGAAGCTCGTTCGACTTATAGTAAAGACTTATAGGAGTGGCATAGAAAACATATTAACTACTATTTAACAAAATCTTAATTTTAGTTTCATAACCCATAGTTTGCAGGTACCAAGTCTATACCATCTCCTATTTTCTTTCGTATTAATTAGGTATTATATAGGTATCATCTTCGTATATATACGAAGGAGATACGAAGGAGATACGAAGTTAATACGAATAAGATACGAATATAATGGGGACTTGGTATAGATTTGGTATAAGGTTAAATATCCCTTTTTAACCTGAACATTCCACACTTAATGCGTGTTATGAGAATAAAATGATTTTCATGAACGCTCAATTAAACAGTTTAATAGTATGAAGCACGTTCCTTTTCGCTCTGCACTTACTTTTTTTACAGCCTTCTTACTGATTTTGGCCGGATGTACACCAGGAAGTACCAAACTGATTGATCCTGAATTTGCACGTTATATAACTGCATTCACATATGGTAATGTTTCTTCAGATGCATTTATTCAGGTTGAATTGGCTCAGGATTTCCCTTCTGTTGAGCTCAATGCTGAAATAAAAGATAAGCTGTTTACGTTTTCGCCATCAATTAAGGGGAATGCTTTCTGGGTGAACGGCAGCACTGTCCGTTTTATTCCTGAACAGGGTGAACTGCAGCCCGGTAAAGAGTATAAAATTACGTTTCATCTGGGTAATCTGTTAAAGGTGGATGATAAATTCCGGGAATTTGATTTCTCTATCAGGGTGAATGAACCTAATTTTATGGCTGAGGTTACGCCATATTCACCCATGAGTATATCAGATCTTACCCAAAACAGAGTTGAGGTGATGCTGAATGTATCAAATCCAATGTCTGTTGATGATGTTGCCTCAATGTTTTATGTTAATGGAAAGCCCTGGGATAATTTGGATATTACTTCTTCAGGAAACAACTCTTTTCGGGTAAATATTGATGGGCTTACCCGTACAGATCAGCTACAGCAGTATGAAATTACAATTGATGGTAAGTCGATGGGTTCAAAGAAAAAAAGTGAATTCCCAATTGATATTCCACCTCTTTCAACAGATAATTTTAAAGTCATAGATGCCCGTATGGATCAGATGGGTTCTCCACATATCAGGGTTACATTTAGTGATCCTGTTTCTCAGAATCAGGATCTTGAAGGATTTATTGTTCCGGGGGGAATTAATAATTTTACTTACAGGATAGATAAAAATATTATCAGATTGTATCCTGAAACTTTCCCATCGGGGCAGGTTGATTTACAGATATATCAGGGAATTAAAAATATCTCAGGACTGAGTCTTGACAGAAACTACACTTATCAGCTTAAGGTTGAAGATGATAAACCAAGGGTTAAGTTTGAGCAAAGTGGAAATATCCTTCCCGATGCCGACTTGCTGATGCTGCCGTTTAGTGCTGTTAATCTGTGGGCGGTTGATGTGAAAGTTATAAAAGTATATCGTAATAATCTGCTGTATTATCTTCAAACTTCATCATTCAATAATAATAACTCGTCGGGAGAATTGCGGCGTTTTGGACGGGTGGTAATGAGTAAACGCATCAGGCTTGATGTCGATAAAACATTGGATCTGACCAAATGGAATAATTTCAGCATCGACCTTTCTGAGATGTTTGAGAAAGATCCCGGTGCGGTTTACACTGTGCAGTTGTCAATAAAACAGGAGTACTCGCTTTATAACTGCGGAGGAATAACCCCTCAGATTCCTGATGAGGAGAACTTGAGACGTTTTTCTGATGAGATAATATCCGAAGAGGAACAGGCTTTGTGGGATGAAACTTTGCCTTATTATTATGAGCAAACCGACTGGTCGCAATATGTATGGGAGGAGCGCAATGATCCTTGTAAACCCACTTATTACATGTCTAACGAGCGTACTGTACAGACAATGGTTATGTCTTCGAATGTGGGTGTTATCGCTAAATCGGGTCAAGATCGTTCGATGACTGTAGCTGTAACAGATATTCTGTCAACTCAACCTCTCTCAGGTGCTGAGGTGAATATTTATAACTACCAGATGCAGGTTATAGGAAGTGGGAAGACAGATAATCAGGGATTTACTGAAATAGAATATACAAATGGCCGCCCGTTCGTAATTACAGCTTCCAAAGGAGATGATATTGGTTATCTTGAGGTAAATGAAGAAGCCTCACTATCTTTAAGTCGCTTTGATGTTAGCGGGAAAGAAATTCAGAAAGGTCTGAAAGGATACATTTATACTGAGCGGGGAGTATGGCGTCCGGGAGATACGATATTTGTTTCATTAATATTAGAAGACAAGGAGAGGAAACTACCCGAAGGACATCCTGTAACCTTAGAGGTATTTACACCTAGAGGGCAGTTTTATAACCGACAGGTAAAGAATGACGGACTTAACGGGTTCTATACCTTTAGTGTTGCAACCGATCCTGCTGTTGAAACGGGAATGTGGCAAGGACATATTAAAGTGGGAGGTACAACATTTTATAAGTCGCTTCGTGTAGAAACTATTAAGCCAAACAGACTCAGGGTCCGATTAGATAGTGATTCAATTATAGATGCATCTGAAGGTGTCATTTCGGGCAGGCTTACTTCGCGCTGGCTGCATGGTGCACCTGCTTCCAACCTGAAGGCAGAGGTAGACCTGACATTGCACACTTCTGATAATCCGTTCAATGGTTATTCCGGATATACTTTTAATAATCCGGCAGTTAATTTTGAATCAAGTCGCACTAGACTGTTTGAAGGACAGCTGGATGCATCCGGCGGGGCTGTGGTTAATGCCAAAGTTCCTGTTGCCGAAAATGCACCTGGTATGTTAAGAGGAAATATACTTTCGAGGGTGTACGAGACCGGTGGTGATATGAGCTTTTACGGTCAAACCGTCTACTATTCACCCTATAAGACATATGTTGGGGTTAAGGCTCCCGCAACAAGGGCAGGGGAGTATCTTGAAACTGATGAGACCTTACAGTTTGATGTAGTTACTCTTGATGCCCGTGGCAACCCCGTATCCGGTAATGTGGAGTATAAAATTTATAAACTCAGCTGGAGTTGGTGGTGGAACAGTACCCGCGAAGATTTGGGCTCTTATGTAAATAATACGGCTGCTAATGTAGTGAGCTCAGGAGAGGTGAATCTGACAAACGGCAAAGGTAAGGTTGATTTTATGGTTAATTATCCCGATTGGGGTCGCTATCTGATATTGGTGAAGGATGCTGCAGGTAAGCATGCAGCCGGAACAATATTTTATGTCGACTGGCCTTCATGGCGCGGTCGTTCTTCGAAGACTGACCCTGACGGACTAACGATGCTCTCTTTTTCTACTGATAAGCCGACTTACGAAGTTGGTGAGGAGGCGACCGTTATAATTCCAAAGAGTTCTGATGGTCGTGTCTTAATTAGCATAGAAAACGGATCAGGTATTCTTCATCGCCAATGGGTGAAAACTTCAGGCGAAGAGGATACAATGCATAAGATTAAGATAACTGAGGAGATGACACCTAACTTCTATTTGTTTGCTACTATGCTGCAACCTCACTCGCAGACCGTTAATGATTTGCCAATAAGGATGTATGGAGTAATAAATGTGGGAGTGGAGAATAAGGATAGTCGACTTGAACCGGTTATCAGAATGCCTGAAACGCTTCGTCCCGAAAAAGAATTCACGGTTTCAGTATCAGAAAGAACAAAGAAGCCGATGTCATACACACTTGCTATTGTGGATGAGGGGCTGCTCGATCTGACATCTTTTAAAACTCCAAATGCCTGGAGTGAGTTTTATGCTCGTGAGGCGCTTGGCGTGAGAACATGGGATTTGTTTGACCGTGTGCTGGGGGCTAACAGCGGATTAATGGGACCATTGCTTGGAATTGGTGGTGATGAAGCTCTTAACCCGTCGATTGATGATGTTAATCGCTTTAAGCCTATTGTAAAGGTGCTAGGGCCGTTTGAACTTAAAAGTGGAGAGACAAAGTCACATAATATAAGTCTGCCCCAGTATGTTGGATCTGTGCGGGTTATGGTGGTAGCAGGCGGAGACGGAGCTTATGGAAGTGCAGAAAAAGCTGTACCGGTAAAAAATGAATTAATGACCCTCTCAACACTGCCACGGGTTATGGGACCAAATGAGGAGGTGTGGCTGCCGGTAAATATATTTGCAGAGAATAATATTAAAAATGTTCAGGTTTCTATACGGACAAAGGGGCTTCTTAAAGGAGTTGATGGAACCGGTAAAAGTGTAGCTCTTGATTATTCAAACGACCAGGTTGTTTATTTTAAACTTGAGTCGGGTGCTGAAACAGGAGCAGAAGAAGTGGTTATAACTACTTCGGGGAATGGTGCTAAGTTTACCGAAACAATTGAGATTGCCGTTCGTAATCCAAATACTTCTACTGTTCACACCAGGGGAACTCTGATAGAACCGGGTGGGTCGGTAACATTGGAAGTTGAGACTGACGGAGTTGAACCTGATGACTGGGCGACACTTGAGTTGTCGCGGCTGCCTAGTGTTAACTTCAGCAGTAATATGAATTTTCTGCTTGAGTACCCTCATGGATGTACTGAACAGATCACTTCGCAGGCCTTCCCTATTCTATATATAGAGCAATTTACTGAACTAGATGAAGGAGATAAAAATCAGATGACTGCCAAAGTGGATGAAGTGATACGAATTTTATCGTCCCGTCAGCTCGCTGATGGAGGGTTCACGTACTGGACTGGCGACAGTTACTCATCGGAATGGGCAACTACATACGCCGGTCATTTCCTTCTGGAGGCAAAGAATAAAGGATTTGAGGTGTCTGAAACAGTTTTACTGAGATGGATTCAATTCCAGAGAAGGTTGGCTCAGAACTGGCTGCCTACTAATCCTAATCGCGGATATTATGCTTACTCAATGAGTGATTTGCAACAGGCTTATCGTTTATATACCCTTGCTCTGAGTGGAAACACAGAGCTGGGAGCAATGAACCGGCTTCGTGAAGTAACCGGACTTTCGGTTCAGGCGCGATGGAGATTAGCGGCCACTTACGCTCTAATTGGAAGAAAAGAGGTGGCAAGTGAGTTGGTGTTTAATTCTACAGATGCAGTAGGCAGATATCATTTTAACAATGATACCTACGGATCATCAGGGCGTGATCAGGCTATGATACTTGAGACATACCTGTTGTTGGATAATATTGAGAAAGCTATGGAACTTGCGCCCTCAGTTGCACAGTCGCTATCGTCAGGCTACATATCTACGCAAACGGCTGCATTCGGACTTATTGCAATGGCTCAGCTTGCTTCGAAGATGGGAACAGGAAATATTGACATCGACTGGACACTTAACAACACCGGGATGGACAGAATTAATACGCCTAAGGCAATACACCAGTTGGATATAGAGCCTGCTACCCGTCTTTCGGCACGTCTTACAAACAATGGAGATTCAAAGATATATGCTCGACTATCGGCACGTAGTCGTCCAAAGGTAGGCACCGACATTGCACCGTCGCAAGCCCAGTTTGGTATGACGGTGAGATATGTAGATATTAATGGTAATCCCCTCAATATATCATCTCTGTCGCAGGGTACAGAGTTTATGGCTGTCGTAACAGTTCAAAACAGTATTGAGCAGTCGTTTACCGATCTGGCACTCACTCAGGTATTTCCCTCTGGATGGGAGATATTTAATGAGCGAATGCTTGAAGAGGCTGCTTCTGCAACAGACCCCGGCTATAATTACAGAGATATAAGGGATGACAGGGTAATGACCTATTTTAATCTCGGTTCAGGGCGGTCGAAAACATTCCGTGTTAGGTTGCAGGCAGCATACAGAGGCAAATATTATCTTCCGGCAGTTTCGTGTCAGGCAATGTACGAACCACAGGAAGAGGCTCGAAATAGCGGAATGTGGGTAGAGGTTGTGGAATAATGAACAGAGTGTTCAGATGGTTTAAATCATTAAAGAGAAGGAGTAAGGCAGTCCTGTTTTTACTTGCCTTTCTCCTCCTTTGGTATGTCTTTTCATTACCGCGCTCCCTATTTGATTCACCATATAGTACACTTGTTTCCGACAGAAACGGAGAGTTGCTGGGTGCACGTATAGCTAACGACGGTCAGTGGCGTTTTCCTCCATCAGAAAGTGTACCTGATAAATATAAAACCTGTCTTATTCAATTTGAGGACAGATATTTCAAGTATCATCCGGGAGTAAACCCCCTTTCGCTTGGCAGGGCTCTTATTCAGAATAGCAAAGCCGGCAGGGTGGTAAGCGGAGGAAGTACAATAACTATGCAGACTATCAGGCTGATCCGTCAAAATAAACGCACATATTTCGAAAAGTTTATAGAGGTTATACTTGCAACCAGACTCGAGCTTTCTTACAGCAAAAATGAAATTCTTGCTCTCTATGCCTCACACGCACCAATGGGAGGTAATGTTGTGGGTGTTGAAGCTGCATCGTGGCGATATTTCGGGCACAGCACAGAATCTATGTCGTGGGGAGAGGCCGCAGTATTGGCAGTATTGCCTAACTCTCCATCTATGATGCATTTTGGTCGCGATCGCGAAGGGTTGAAGAAGAAACGTGACCGGCTGCTACAGAGGTTGTTAGATAATGATATTATCGACAAGACAGATTACGAGCTGGCGGTGGAGGAGCCCCTGCCCGAAAATCCGCAGGCATTACCGCAAATTGCACCTCATTTGGTAACCAGAGGCTACCTGCAATACCCCGGCAGCAATATTCGGTCGACAATAGATAAATACCTTCAACTACATACAGAAGAGACCCTGAGAAGATGGTATGATGAATTTTCGCAAAATAATATTTATAATATAGCAGCACTTATTGTTGATCTTGAGACTAATGAAGTCCTTGCTTACAGCGGAAATGTGGGATTTGATGCCGAAAAGCATGGCAGTCAGGTCGACATAATCCATTCACCCCGCAGCACCGGCAGTATTCTTAAACCATTCCTGTATAGTGCAATGTTGCAGGAAGGCAGCCTGTTGCCCACAGAATTACTCCCTGATGTACCTGTGAATTTTAATGGTTTCGCTCCAAGAAACTTCAGTCTGGGGTACGACGGAGCAGTTCATGCAGATGAAGCCCTTGCACGCTCACTTAACGTTCCCTCAGTAGTACTTTTGCGAAAATATGGAGTTGCAAAGTTTCATGATTTGCTGAAGAGAGCGGGTCTTTCAACTCTTAACCAGCCGGCAGACCATTATGGTCTCTCCCTTATACTTGGGGGTACTGAAGGTACATTGTGGGATGTTGCCAATATCTATGGCATGATGGCGCGTACCGTAATGGATTATAACAGAGATGGCAAATACTATGAATGGGATGATTTCAGTTTGGTTCATGATCATCAGTCGGAAGTCCGAAAGGATGAGAAAGCCGAATTACAGAAAGATGAAGAACCTGTTTTTAATGCCGGAGCAGCATGGCTTACGCTCGAAGCGCTAACAAACTTGAACCGTCCGGAAGAGCTTAACTGGCATTTTGTACCATCAGTACGTAAGGTAGCCTGGAAAACAGGAACGAGCTACGGATTACGTGATGGCTGGTCGGTTGGTGTAACGCCAAAATATCTTGTGGCAGTATGGACCGGGAATGCCAGCGGTGAAGGTCGGCCCGGACTTACCGGTGCACGTACATCTGCAAGAGTAATGTTCGATCTGTTTAATATCCTTCCTTCTACAGGTTGGTTTGATATTCCCTATGGAGAACTCACCGAAGTTCAGGTTTGTAGTGAGAGCGGACAGCTTAAAGGGCTGTATTGTCCGGAAAGTTCGGTTGAAACCCGGTTGGTACCTCTGAAAGGGGCACGTGCATCGGTCTGCAGTTTTCATCAGAGAATTCATCTTTCTGAAGACGGTCGTTACCGTGTATATGAGCAGTGTGCAGGTGACAGAGGTATACGAGCGGTTTCGTGGTTCAGACTGCCTCCGTCGTGGGAGTGGTACTATAAACAGCGTTTCCCTTCATATCAGACATTACCTCCGTTTTCGCCTGAGTGTGCGTCAGTGAGTAATTCCGACCAGCCAATGCAGTTTATCTACCCTTATCCCGGTGCAATACTAAGGATAACAAAACAATTGGATGGTTCGCGCGGAAAAGCTATATTTGAGTTAGCCCACCGGAATCCTCATATTAAGATCTTCTGGCACCTTGGAGGTGAATATTTGGGTGAGACCTCAACTATCCATCAAATGGAACTCTCTCCCGAAACGGGTGACCATATACTCACGGTAGTTGATGAAAATGGAGAGACATTATCGATTAGATTTAAAGTGGATGTGTAACAAAATCGACTTGTTTATATAGATATCAACTATGGGTTTGTGAAAAAATCAATCAAAAACATGTTATATAACATATATTTTTTGTATCTTTGCATTGATTTTAATGGCAAGCGAGTTATTTGAAATCATTTTTAGGTTATCAAAACATATTGAATGGCTTCTTAAACAGACGGTTGCCGAGGAATCATAACTTTTAATTTAAAGAAAGGAAAAATTATGACAATCAGAAACCTTACAAGAGATGAGATTTTGGATCAGATAAAGTATCTGGAACAAAATATTTCTAACGGTTCTGTTTCCTATCGTACAAATAGACTAAACAGAATCCGTACACTAAGAGCTAGTTTGCGAATGGCAGGCTGAAAATAGTTTGCTGTACATGACAAGCAGAAAGCAGGAAATGCCTGCAAGTATGCTGATGCAGAGAGCAAAAGCTCTTTTAAATTGAATTTACTTATTAACAATATATTTTTAAAGCTACTAATGGTAGCTTTTTCTATTTGTACTCATTTACAGTTTGTATTTGACATTTTTCCCTTAAATCATGATTGCAGATATTATTTTTATATATCTTTGCGCCATATTCAAACAAAAAGTATAATAAACTATGGATTTACTGTCTGGAAGATTATCTGCCTTGTCGCCCTCTGAAACATTTGCGATGGCTCAAAAAAGCAATGAATTAAAATCCCAAGGAATTGATGTGATAAATATGAGTGTTGGTGAACCCGACTTCTATACTCCCGATCATATAAAAGAGGCTGCAAAGAGAGCGATTGATGAGAACTTCTCCTTTTATTCTCCTGTAGCAGGATTCCCTGATCTCAAAAAAGCTATATCCGATAAATTGCTAAAGGAAAATAACCTTGAATTTACACCGGCTCAGATTGTTGTCTCGGGTGGTGCAAAGCAATCAATCTGTAATGTTATACTATCTATAGTGGATAAAGACGAGGAGGTTATTATTCCTGCACCCTACTGGGTGAGTTATCCCGAAATGGTAAAACTGGCAGAGGGTAAATCGGTTTTTGTTTATGCCGGAATAGAGCAGGATTTTAAAATTACACCTCAGCAGCTGGAGGAGGCTATAACACCCAGAACAAAAGCTTTGATACTTTGCTCGCCATCAAACCCTACAGGGAGTGTATATACGAAGGAGGAGCTTGAGCAACTGGCAAAAGTTTTGGAAAAATATCCAAACGTACATGTTATAGCCGATGAAATATATGAACATATCAACTATATAGGAAGCCATGAGTCGATAGCGCAATTCACAACAATCCGTGACCGTGTGGTGATAGTGAACGGTGTTTCAAAAGGGTACGCAATGACAGGCTGGAGAATTGGCTGGATCGCAGCTCCTCAATGGATTGCTTCAGCATGCAGTATGTTGCAGGGGCAATATACATCCGGACCGTCATCAATATCGCAAAAAGCTGCTCTGGCTGCATATACAGGTGATCAGTCGTGCGTTAGCGAAATGAGAACAGCCTTTGAAAGACGGCGAAACCTGATAGTGAAACTGCTTAGTGAAATTCCCGGCTTAAATGTAAATAACCCAATGGGAGCTTTTTATATTTTCCCCGAATGCAAGAGCTATATCGGTAAATCATATAATGGTAAGAAAAAGGAAACCGCAACAGATATTGCAATGTATCTGCTTGAGGAGGCTCATGTTGCCTGTGTGGGCGGAGATGCTTTTGGTGCTCCGGGTTGCATACGACTTTCTTATGCAACTTCAGACGCCAATATCGAAAAAGCAATATCAAGAATAAAGGGAGCATTGGAAAAACTGTCCTGATTCTAAATCACATAAAAAATTTAAACCCGGTTCATTGAATGAGTCGGGTTTATTTTTTTCTTAATTTATTACTACCTTTGCACATTAATTTTTCTACATATATTAATTTCTTAATGATGAGTAAAAAGTTTCCCGAATATAGTCAGTTAGATCTTTCAGGAATAAATAAATCTATTTTGAAAGAGTGGGAAGAAAAAGATGTTTTCAAACAAAGCTTGAAGATAAGAGAAAACAGTACCCCATTCGTGTTTTATGAAGGTCCCCCATCGGCAAATGGTATGCCGGGTATCCACCATGTTATTGCACGTTCAATTAAAGATATTTTCTGTAGATATAAGACAATGAAAGGCTTTTTGGTAAACAGAAAGGCCGGGTGGGACACACATGGACTCCCTGTTGAACTTAGTGTGGAAAAAACCTTAGGTATTACAAAAGAGGATATTGGCAAAAAAATATCGGTTGTAGAGTATAACGACGCCTGCAGGACTGAGGTGATGAAATACACCAAAGAGTGGGAGGACCTTACCCGTAAGATGGGTTATTGGGTTGATATGAGCGATCCTTATATAACTTACGACAACAGATATATAGAGACGCTGTGGTATCTTCTTAAAGAACTATATAATAAAGGGTATCTTTATAAAGGGTACTCTATTCAGCCCTATTCGCCAGCTGCAGGAACCGGATTAAGTACACATGAACTTAATCAGCCGGGTTGTTATCGTGATGTGAAAGATACTACATGTACAGCACAGTTTAAGATTACAGAGCCATTAACAGAATGGACTGAGTTTGGAGAGCCTTTTTTTCTTGGATGGACAACAACTCCATGGACATTGCCTTCTAACGTGCTACTTGCTGTAGGGAAAAATATTGAGTATGTAGCTGTTCAGACATATAATCAGTATACAGGCAAACCTGTTACGGTTGTACTGGCTAAAGACCTTTTTGATTCCTACTTCCCTCATAAAAACAGGGAGTTAAAACTTGAAGACTACAAACAAGATGATAAAAATATACCATACCGAGTATTGGATAAGGTATGGAAGGGTTCAGAGCTTGAAGGCATTCACTATGAGCAGTTGTTTCCATGGGTAAAAGCTTCTGAAAATGGATTTAAAGTTATAACCGGAGATTTTGTAACAACTGAAGAAGGAACCGGTATTGTGCACGTTGCTCCTACTTTTGGCGCAGATGACGCCAGAGTTGGGAAAGAGAATAATGTGCCGGGTTTAACTCTCATTGACAAGGATGGTAACATAAGACCAATGGTTGATCTGACCGGTAAATTTTTCAGATTAGAGGATTTAGACCCGGAGTTTGTAGAGGGTAATGTTAATGTAGACTTGTATAAAGAATTTGCCGGGAGGTATGTTAAGAACGAGTATGATGATACGCTAACGGATGATGATGCTACTCTGGATGTGGATCTTTCAGTTAACCTAAAACTGCAGAACAGAGCATTTAAAATAGAGAAATTTGTGCATAGTTACCCACATTGCTGGAGAACTGACAAGCCTGTATTGTATTATCCGTTAGACAGTTGGTTCGTTAAAACAACCGCTGCCCGTGAAACAATGATAGAGCTGAATAATACCATTAACTGGAAACCCAAATCAACCGGAACCGGACGCTTTGGTAAATGGCTCGAAAATTTGCAGGACTGGAACTTAAGCAGAAGTCGCTACTGGGGTACCCCCATACCAATCTGGCGCACAGAAGATGGCAGGGAGGGGAAATGTATAGGATCGGTTAAGGAGCTTTACAGTGAAATGAAGAAGGCACTTGAAGCCGGTGTAATGGCCGAACTTCCATGGGAAGATTTGAATCTCGATGATTACAAAGATCTCGAGTATGATAATATAGATTTGCACAGACCGTATGTTGATAATATCGTTCTGGTTTCAGATAGCGGTAAGCCTATGTATCGCGAAACAGACCTGATTGATGTATGGTTTGACAGTGGCGCTATGCCTTTTGCTCAATTCTTCTATCCTCATATTTCGGATGATGAGTTTAATAAAGTGTTTCCCGCCGACTTTATTGCGGAAGGAGTGGATCAGACGCGTGGATGGTTTTACACTTTGCATGCTATTGCTTCAATGGTTAAGGGTAGCGTAGCATTTAAGAATGTAATATCCAATGGACTGGTTCTGGATAAGAATGGTAATAAGATGTCGAAGCGTTTAGGAAATGCAGTTGACCCGTTTGATACAATAGAAAAGTATGGCTCCGATCCGCTGAGATGGTATATGATTACCAATGCTGCTCCATGGGATAATCTGAAGTTTGATATAGAGGGTGTTGAAGAAGCCCGTAGAAAGTTTTTCGGTACACTCTATAACACCTATTCATTCTTTACGCTTTATGCTAATGTTGATGATTTCAGAGATCAGTTCCCTCAGGTTCCAATGGAGAAACGTCCGGAAATCGACCGATGGATAATTTCTCTTTTAAACTCACTTGTAAATGAGGTGGATGAGGGCTATGATAACTATGAACCGACAAAAGCGGGACGAGCGATAAACGATTTTGTAAATGATAATCTTAGTAACTGGTATATTCGCCTGAACCGTAAAAGATTCTGGGGTGGAGAGATGACTGAAGATAAACTCTCTGCGTATCAGACACTTTATGAGTGTTTGGTGACTATAACAAAACTGATAGCTCCAATAGCTCCGTTTTATGCTGACAGGCTATATTTAGACCTGATTTCAGTAACAGGCTCAGAAGAAATGGAGTCGGTTCATCTTGCAGATTTTCCTATTGTAAATGAATCTTTAATTGATAAGCCGCTTGAAGAACAGATGTATCTGGCTCAGGCTGCCTCTTCAATTGTTTTGGCATTACGCAGGAAAGTGAATATAAAGGTGCGTCAGCCACTTTCAAAAATAATGATTCCGGTTGCAGATGAAACACAGAAGCATAACATTGAATCAGTTGAACAGCTAATATTAAGTGAGGTGAATGTAAAAGAGCTGGTGTTTGTTGATTCAGCAAGTGAGATTCTGATTAAAAAAGTTAAGCCCGATTTCAAAAAGCTTGGTCCTAAATATGGGAAAATAATGAAGCAGCTGGCAGTCAAAATTCAGGAGCTTGACAAGAGCGAAATACATAAACTGGAAAGTAGCGGGCAATATAAACTAATTGTTGATGGTCAGGATGTAGAGATTAGCCTCGATGATGTAGAGATTATTTCTGAAGATATACCCGGATGGCTGGTAGGTAATGAAGGGCGGCTAACGGTTGCTTTGGATGTTACTATCACCGAAGAACTTCGGAAAGAGGGTATTGCACGTGAACTTATTAACAGAATTCAAAATCTGCGTAAGACCAAAGAATTTGATATTACAGACAGAATCAGGGTTTTGCTTTCTTCGAACCCTGTAATAGATGAAGCTGTTAAGGATAATACCGGGTATATCCGTAATCAGGTTTTGGCAGACGAAATAAAGATAGTTGAAGATCAGCTTGAAGATGAAATTGAGATTGATGATATCAAACTTACTATTAGTATAATTAAATTCAGTTGATGAATAGTTATTTTATTTATATGTATATTTGTGAAAATATTTATCAGTGAACAATTAATTACGCCGGTTGTTGTAATGAAACTCTGATTCCAATAGGAAACACGGCCACAAAATATTTTTATTATGAGCAAAAAGACTAGATATTCAGATGAGGAATTAGAAGAATTCCGTGCTATTATTAACGACAAACTGAAGGTTGCCCGACAGGAGTATGAAAATTACAGATCTGCTGTAACAAATGCCGATGGTAATGATACTGAAGATACTTCCCCCACATATAAAGTTTTAGAAGAGGGGGCTTCTACTCTGTCAAAAGAGGAGGCAGGCCGATTAGCTCAACGTCAGATGAAATTTATTCAGAATTTACAGTCTGCGTTAGTGCGAATTGAAAATGGTACATATGGCATTTGCCGTGAAACAGGAGAGTTGATTCCTAAGGAGCGTCTACGTGCTGTACCACATGCAACTCTTAGCATTGAGGCCAAATCAAATAAGAAGAGAAACTAAAATCTAATGGATACTTTTCCGTTTGTTTTAATATTAAAAAAAATATGTGATACCCTTCTATCTGAAGGGTAGTGCTTCTTGTGGCTTATGAATAGTAGCAAAAACAACAGATTGATAGCCTATGCAGTGGTAATTTTGTTACTGTTGGTTGATCAGCTCTCCAAGATATGGGTCAAAACACATATGGGTCTCGAGGACATGATCCATGTCACAAACTGGTTCAAAATATATTTTGTGGAAAATCCCGGGATGGCCTTTGGTATTGAGGCAGGCAGTAAGCTTTTTCTTACTCTGTTTCGGATAGTAGCAGTGGTACTTATTATTATTTTCCTGAATAAGATAATAAAGCTTAGGTTTAAGGTAGGTTTTATTATTTGTATTTCTTTGATTCTTGCAGGAGCAACAGGAAATATTATTGACAGTGTTTTCTATGGCGTTATATTTGAAGCCAGTTATCCCGGACATGTGGCTTCTTTTGTTCCCTGGGGCGAAGGGTATTCATCTTTTCTTCATGGTAATGTTGTGGATATGTTCTATTTTCCACTGATAAGCGGAGCATACCCCAACTGGTTGCCATTTGTTGGAGGACAAGACTTTCTGTTCTTCAGATTCATTTTTAACGTTGCAGACTCTTCAATTACTGTTGGTGTAATTTTATTGTTACTGTTTTACAGAAAAACGTTGTCATATTCTCTTCTATCCAAATCAGAAAGAGAAAAGGTTGACAAGGAGTTTTTAGAAGAGAACCAGAGTGATCCCGAAAATTACTTTGTAAATAATTCAGACTGGATAAGTAAAGTAAAAGAAACTAAAAGTGAGAATTAATTTTGTTCCATATATTGTTTCACTTATAATCACGAGTCAATTAATAGTCTCGTGCCAAAACCGCCCAAAGGAAGTTATGAGTAGAAAGAAGATGGAGCAAGTAATGTTTGATGTTTATGTGGCTGAAGCTACCATGGATGCAGATTATCAGAGTTTCAACACACCTGAAAAAAAAGAAGCTTACATAAATAAAATTTTTGCAAAACATAATACCACACAAGCCGTTTGGGATACCTCGCTGTCCTGGTACTCAGATAGGATAGATCTGTATCTTCAGATTAACGATTCTGTTAAATCGCGTTTAAAACGTAAGCATGCAAGCCTTGATGCAGAGCAATCAAGGCAAAGCCTTCAGTTGACTCAGTCCAATGAGATGATTTACTCTGCTTCCTACATACCGCCTGTTTATATTTTTAATATGCCCGGTAACGACAGAGGGGGATTTCGGTTTCGTTTAGATTCTTCTACATTGGCTAAAGATATTTCAGAGGATGAGTTCGAATTCAGATATTCTGTATTTGGTGTTCCTTCTGATTTTAATCTGAATTTTCATTCACTACTTACATTAGAATATAGCGATACAACAATTTACAGGCAGGAAAAAATTACAGAGAACAGGGAGTATATAACAACTGTAAACAAATATATTACTGATGATACTCTTTCGCAAGTGAGAGGATATGTGAAATTGCAATCAAAGGGAGGATTTATTCCTGACATACAATTATATAACATTTCAATAGGTAATCGTAATGAGGCGGAGCTTCTGACAACAGCACCCGACTCACTTCAGTTGTTACCTATGGAGATGAGCAGATAGTAACTGATTGATTTAAATAGATCTTAATAAAGAAAAATTTGTATATTTGTGCGCTTTAATGATGCGTTTTATAATTTTAACATTTCAAATCTCATAAAATAATATCAAATGGAGAAGAAGAGAGTTTATACTTTTGGAAACGGTGCGGCCGAGGGAAGGGCAGATATGAAAAACCTTTTAGGAGGAAAAGGTGCTAACCTGGCCGAAATGAATCTTATTGGAGTTCCTGTACCTCCCGGTTTTACCATTACTACAGAAGCATGTACAGAATATAACGAGCTTGGAAGAGATTACGTTATTGAAAAACTGAAAGCTGAAGTTGAAGGTGCGATAGCGCAAGTTGAAGAGCAAATGGGTGCAAAATTTGGAGACAAGGAGAATCCTTTGTTAGTTTCCGTAAGGTCAGGCGCTCGAGTGTCAATGCCCGGTATGATGAATACTGTATTGAACCTGGGTCTTAATGATGATGCAGTAGAAGGTATCGCAAAAAAATCAGGAAACGAACGTTTTGCATGGGACTCATATCGTCGTTTTGTACAAATGTACGGCGATGTTGTTTTAGGTATGGAGCCAAAAACAAAAGACGACCTGGATCCATTTGAAGAAATTATGGATGAAATGAAAGAGGCAAGAGGAATTGAGCTTGACTCTGATTTCACAACTGAAGATCTGAAAAGTCTTGTAAAGAAATTTAAAGATGCAGTAAAAGAAAGTACCGGTCACGATTTCCCGGTAAATCCCTGGGATCAGCTATGGGGAGCAATTTGTGCTGTATTTGATAGCTGGATGACAGATCGTGCAGTATTATATCGTAAGCTGAATAACTTCCCTGAAGAGTGGGGAACAGCAGTTAACGTTCAGGCAATGGTTTACGGAAATATGGGTAAAACATCAGGAACCGGTGTTGCCTTTACACGTGACTCTGCAACAGGTGAGGACCTGTTTAACGGTGAATACCTTATTGATGCTCAGGGTGAGGACGTTGTGTCGGGCGTTAGAACTCCACAGCAAATTACAACCGAGGGATCCCGCAGATGGGCAAAGCTTCAGGGTGTTTCTGAGGAGGAGCGTAAAGATAAATTCCCCTCTCTTGAAGAGGTTCTTCCTGAGTGTGCAGAAGAGCTGATTGAAGTTCAGCAAAATCTAGAGGATTATTTCAAAGATATGCAAGACCTTGAGTTTACTATTCAGGATGGTAAACTTTGGATTCTTCAGACAAGAAGTGGAAAGAGAACAGGTGCTTCAATGGTGAAAATAGCTATTGATTTACTTCACGAAGGAGTTATTGACGAGAAAACAGCATTGCTTCGCTGCGATCCTGAAAAACTTGATGAGCTTCTTCACCCTGTTTTTGATAAGAAAGCTTTATCGGCAGTTAAGCCACTTACATACGGACTTCCTGCATCTCCGGGTGCGGCAGCAGGACAGGTTGTTTTCCATGCTGACGATGCTGAGGAGTGGAGTAAAGAGGGCAAGAAAGTTATCCTTTGCCGAGTAGAAACATCTCCTGAAGATCTTCGCGGTATGTCTTCTGCACAAGGTATTCTTACAGCGCGCGGAGGTATGACCTCGCATGCGGCTGTTGTGGCCCGTGGTATGGGTAAATGTTGCGTATCAGCTGCAAATAACATGGTTATAGATTATAAAGCTCGTACTATCAACATTAACGGTAAAGTAATTAATGAGGGCGAATGGCTGTCTCTCGACGGTTCTACAGGTAATGTTTATGAAGGGCAGATTGCAACTGAGGACGCTGAACTGGATGATAACTTCAGAGAGTTGATGACAATAGCTGAGAAGTATGCAAGAATGGAAGTAAGAACAAATGCTGACACACCTAAGGATGCAGATGTTGCACGCAGCTTTGGTGCTACAGGAATTGGACTTTGCCGTACAGAGCATATGTTCTTCGAAGAGGATAAAATTATTCCTATGCGTGAGATGATTCTTGCAAAGGATGAGGAAGGTAGACGTGTAGCTCTTGAAAAACTTTTGCCGCTACAGAAGAAAGACTTTATCGGAATTTTTAAAGCTATGGATGGACTACCGGTTACTATTCGTTTGCTGGATCCACCACTTCATGAGTTTGTTCCACACGATGAGAAGGGACAAATGGAGATGGCGAAAGTAATGGGTATTTCTTATCAGGATATTCATGAACGTGTAGAAGGTTTGATGGAATCTAACCCAATGCTTGGTTTACGTGGTTGCAGACTTGGTAACCTGTATCCTGAGATTACAGAAATGCAAACCCGTGCAATTATGGAGGCTGCTCTTGAATTGAAGAAAGAGGGAATTAAAGCTGTTCCGGAAATTATGGTGCCACTTACAGGTATTGTTTATGAGTTTAAAGCTCAGAAAGATATCATTGAAGATACAATACAGAAAGTGTTTGCCGATAATAGTGATTCTGTGGAATATAAGATTGGAACGATGATTGAAATTCCACGTGCAGCACTTACAGCTCATAAGATTGCTAAAGAGGCAGATTTCTTCTCATTTGGAACTAACGATTTGACACAGATGACATTTGGATATAGCCGCGATGACGTAGCTAAATTCCTTCCAATGTATATCGACAAGGGAATTCTAAAGCATGATCCATTTGCTGTTATTGATCAGAATGGCGTTGGCCAGCTGGTTAGTATGGCTGTGCAAAGAGGACGTGAGGTTAACACGTCACTTAAATGTGGTATTTGCGGTGAGCATGGAGGAGATCCATCATCGGTGAAGTTCTGTCACACAGTAGGACTTAACTATGTATCTTGTTCTCCTTTCCGTGTTCCAATTGCACGTCTTGCTGCAGCACAGGCTGCTATAGAAGGGTAAGTTCCCGATAATATATTAATTTAAACATTGCAGAGGCATCCACTAACCGGATGCCTCTGCTTCTGTTTTAGCAAATCCTTTATAACTACTTTTAACCTACAAGCAATTTGGCTGTTAAGGGTATTATAACTACTTTTACGTCGATATAAATAATCAGATTTTGTTTTATGAAA